>JANOUN010001001.1:0-2632 GCA_031416875.1 Planctomycetota bacterium
TTCTCCCGAAGTGGGTCCGATTTGCATGCCGATCTCCATCTAATGCGATTTCGCCGGCGGTTGGCAACGAAAACAGTTTCGCGGGAGCCTTCGACAGCAGTTCTGAAAACTCTCGACCGATGCGATCCATCGTTCGCAAGTAACCACGCCTCAGACGTGCGCGGATTCGGTGCAACTGCTTCGGCAGGTCTGCGGACTCTTTGAAAAGTTGTTCACCCGCCTGGTCGAGTTGCCAGCCGCGCGTGGTATACCAATCAATCGCATCGGTTAGTTTTTTCCATGTTTCTTCGCTATTGCGGTTCTCGACCAGCAAGGCTGCCACACCCGACAGCTCACTCAAAAATCGCCAGCCGATTCGACTTGTTGCATCCTTACCCAAAAATCCGATTTCGCGATCTCGATAGACTTGGCCACTTTTCTCCAATTCCGCAGCCAGCACATCGACTTCTTCCAGGCGATCAAGTCGGTCTGAGGTGATCGTAAACAGCGTCTCTTCGACCGCACGACTGCTGCGGGATCGCGGCATCGTTGTCAGATTACGAGCCCAATACGTCAACCCGACAGTGGCTTCCGCCAGCGGCACGAGTTTTTCGAAACTTGCAATATAGCGAAGGTCATGTTGCCATTGCTTGAGCATCCGCTGCGAATGCGTCCTCGCAAGCCCGGCTGGTATTATCTTATCTGCTTCACGAGGCGGTTCCTGAGGCGATCCTTCGGCAGCATCGGTGCAGAGCATTCGAGCTGTTGCTGCGACCCGCCACACCTCTTCTTTGAGGCTTGCAGGATCGGGCAGACCAAAATCTTCGGTCGCCCGACGCGCGAAAATCTCAAACCGGCCCTCTTCTCGCAATTGATCGAACTCGCCAGCTGGCCCGGCAAGTGCCTGCAACATTCGCTGATCATCAACAAGCGTTCCTTTGGCATTGCCGGGAGTCAATTCTTTCCACGTCGCCTTTGGCTTGTCGAACCATTCGCGAGCGTGAGCTGGAAGCAGGCCCACCAATTCGTCTTCATGCTCCCTCGAAATATCGACACCGTATTCCCGCAATCCTGCAAGCAGAGTGCCTTCCCAGACTTTGTCGGCTTCCAACTCGAAGACCTTAAACCAACTAATTGCATCACGCGAATATGGCAACCAGACGACGCGAGCGGCGCGAGGGGTTGAGTAGAAACGGTCTCTGATCAGCAATTCGTGGACGTCATCCTGAACTGAGGGAGGCGCCCACAATTCGAAACCATCGACCTTTGAACTTTCATGCAGCAAGTCGAGCCATGCCCGATCTGGATCGCACCAGACGATGAACGGTGGCGGTGAGCTTTGGCGTCCCAATACCTCACGAATCTCGCGGATCAGCCATTTTTGAAACGAGTCACTCACAGGCCCGCCTCCTTTGCCAATCTCAACATTTTTCCGAGCATCTCGGACAACTGTGAATAGCCATTGAAGCGAATGACTTGAATTCCAACCCTGTTCATCAATTGTGGGTCAAGCCAACGCTTCAGGAATTCCGCTGCAGTCTGCTTCTCCGTATTGCCTTCCACCAACAAGACAAATTTCATGACATGGACTCCAATTGCCTGGAGCGAAACAACTCGCCGAACGAATACTTGTCAAGCCAATATTGAAGCTCCTCGCCAGCGATGATCCGAAGTTTCGTTTCGCCGTTGATCCATTCGGCGACAGTCGTGGTCGGCGGTTCTTTTCCAAAAGCATCCAAAAACTCTGGT
This sequence comes from Planctomycetota bacterium, assembly GCA_031416875.1. Lineage (GTDB taxonomy): Bacteria > Planctomycetota > Planctomycetia > Planctomycetales > Planctomycetaceae > SXXK01. The sequence continues at coordinate 1,729 of JANOUN010001001.1, forward strand.
GAATGCGTTGTAAAGATAACCTGCGTTTGCCTTGATGCGTCCCGAGCGTACTCGGCCACGATCGGCAGCATCGACGGATGTAAACCAGTCTCTGGCTCATCAATCGCGATCAGGGATGGCTGCTTTGGATTCGCCAATACCGCCAGCAGGAAAAGAAACCTCAGCGTCCCGTCGGAGAGGTCTGCCGCAGACTGCTCACGTTTCAGGCTCTTCCATCGAACTCTCAGTTGCACACGCTGGTCGGCTGCTGGTGGAAACACAAGCTCCTCAAAATCATCACTGAACGCAGCTCGCATCGCTGTATTTACTTCTGATTTGAACTCCCGGTCGCTCGTGTAAAGCGTATGCAAGACCGAAATCAGGTTCTGTCCATCCGATTCAACGCGTGTTTCATTTCGGGTCACAGCCGCCTGACGGATTTCTGCTTCTCGGTTCGTATGAAAGTCCTCGTAGACCGTCCACGCGGATAGCTCACGATGAAACTCGCTGACGAAGTGATTGGCAGACAATGGCCCGGCGGCGACGGATAGCAGCGTCTCTTCTTCTGACAGCTCTTCCTCATTTGCACGCAACCCGTGCTCCTGGGGGTCAAAGACTACCGCACTGTTCGGCGTGCGTTCCAGCAGTTTGAACGGCTGTGGCTTATCGCCCATTTCCACACGGTAGAAATTGCCCAGCAATTCATGGTCCAGCCGATAGGCACTGCTTTTCCCGATTCGGCCTAGTGGTCGCACAATGTTTGAATGCCGGGTTATGGTGCTGGAACGTCGTTTTCGGTAACTGGGTAGAGTCTTTTGAGCTTGACTCTCGCATCTGCAGTCGTGAATTGCCAGTCCACTTTTCCTTTTGAATCGTTGCGGCGGCGTTGCCATGCAGCGACCTCGTGCTTGAGTTGTTCGCGATC
>JANOUN010001002.1:0-1973 GCA_031416875.1 Planctomycetota bacterium
AATCTGCAAATAAATCGAGGCGTATTATGGCGGAACCAGTCAGCGCATGGGGCATTGACATTGGTCAAGCGGGCCTGAAGGCGATGAAACTTCGCGTCTCAGACGATGGCGAACGCGTAGTGGCGGTAGCGTTTGACTATATTCCCCATCCTAAAATCCTCAGTCAGCCTGACGCGATTCCGGAAGAATTGATTCGCGAGGCCATGAAAACGTTCCTCGAACGGAACAAAGTTGATGGCGACTTGATTGCGATCAGTGTGCCAGGCCAGAGTTCACTGGCGAAGTTCATCAAACTGCCGCCAGTGGAATCCAGCAAGGTAGCCGAGATCGTAAAATACGAAGCGCGGCAGCAGATACCGTTCGATTTGAACGACGTGATCTGGGATTATCAGCCGATCGGTGGCGGCGTGGAGGAGAGCGGCTTTATGCTGGAGGCAGAAGTCGGGCTGTTCGCGATGAAGCGAGAACTGATTTACGACGCGCTGAAGCCATTTACGAACAACAACAAAGAAGTGGAGATTGTCCAGATCGCCCCTCTGGCGTTGTACAACTATCTGTCGTATGACGTACTGGGTTTCCGTAAGACGGCTGAAACCCCGGAACCGCCAGCCGCTGAAGACTACTACGTCATTCTGGACATGGGAGCTGATAACACGACGCTGTTAGTGTCAAACGGGCGCAGTATCTGGATTCGTAACGTCCCGATCGGCGGCAACCATTTCACTCGAGCGCTGACTCGTGAAATGAAGCTCACGTTTGCCAAGGCAGAACATCTGAAATGCAACGCAACCAAGGCACCAGATCCAAAGGCTGTATTTCAGGCGATGAGGCCGGTGTTCAATGATTACGTTTCAGAAATTCAGCGGTCGATCGGTTATTTTGGAAGTGTGAATCGGTCTGCAAAGATTCGTAAGATCATTGGTGTTGGCAATGGATTCCGACTGGCAGGTCTGCAGAAATTCCTGCAACAGAATCTACAATATGAAGTGGAACGGTTGGAAAGTCTGGAAGGCGTCACGGGCGATTCAGTGCTCACCGATCCACTGTTTATCGACAACATGATGACGTTTGCGGTGCCCTACGGATTGGCTCTGCAGGCGATTGGCAAAACACGAATTCGGACCACGCTGCTGCCGCCTGAAATCGCGATGGATCGTAAAATCCGCAGCAAAAAGCCGTGGGCAATTGCGGCCGCAGCGGCGTTGCTGCTGGCGATGGGTGTGAGCACGATGGGCAGTGCGTCGGTTCTGGGCTCCTACGGCGAAAGCAAATGGGACGAACAACAGAAATTTGTGGCTGGCGTGCAGACCCAGATTGGCACTCAGAAGACAGCGTTCGGAGCGACGGAAGCCGAGCACAAAACGATTCTGGAAAACATTGATCGCCTGGTGGCACCTTTGGAGAAGCGTGCGATATGGATGGAACTCTTCAAGGCCGTCAATGAATCTATGCCGCGTGACGAAGGCGTTGACCTGGATGTTTCTGACATTACGCTGCAGAACAAAGTGCGGATTCAATCCTTCACCACGATGAAGGTGGCGGATGTAGCGGACTGGCACAAAAAGTTCGCCGATGCCAAACCTGAATCCCGACTTGGGGACTTTGAGCCTCGTGATCGCAAGGCACCGGACAAGAACGAAGGCTATATTGTCACACTGAAAGGATTTCATCTGCACAACAATGAAAAAGCCGAATTCGCGATGCGAGGGCGACAGTATCTGGACAACACGCTGGTCAAAAACCTTGGGCAGTGGGAATTGAATTCCGGTGGCGTGACTGTGCCGGTAGGCAAGGTCGGAATCTCTCATCCAATTCTCGCGTTTTCGATAACAACGAAGACCTCATATGATCCAAATCAACGTGCCGGAGCGTTGTTGACAGGAGGACAAGGCGGCGCCGGCGGAATGATGGGTGGTGCCGGCGGATACATGGGTGGTGCTGGCGGAATGATGGATGGTGCTGGCGGAATGATG
>JANOUN010001003.1:0-2653 GCA_031416875.1 Planctomycetota bacterium
GCCTGACCAATGTGAACCGTCAGTTGCAGGCATTCCCGGGAACCGTCGGACAGTCGAAAGCGGCGCTGCTGGCTGAACGTGTCCGAGCCATTCATCCGGAAGCCTGGGTAGACCCCGTGCAGTCATTTTATGACGCATCCACTTCCGCCGCGTTGCTGACACCGCGGCCGGATTTTGTCGTGGATGCCATCGACAACGTGACATCAAAGGTGTTGCTGCTGGAAACGTGTCTGACGCAGGGCATCCCTGTGATCAGCATCACGGGTGCGGGGGCGAGACTTGATCCGACTCAGATTCGTGTGGATGATCTGAGTCGCACGAAAGTCGATCCGCTCGCCCGCGTGCTGCGCAAAGAGCTGGTGCGACGGGGGTACGCGAAAGAAGGCGATATGGGTCTGCCAGTCGTCTATTCCGAAGAAAAAGTCCGCGCACCGGAAGTTCCGGAATGGGATCTCGACAAAGGATTTCAGTGCATCTGCCCGCATCGCGAAGATTCGCCGCACGCCTGCGAAAAGCGCCGGGTCATCTATGGCACCGCCACGTTCATGACGGCCGCCTTTGCCATGGCCGCGTCGTCCGTGGTTGTGCGAAGGTTGAGTCAGCCGCAGGCTGGGACCAATGGCGTGGACTTAAACAATCCGACTGGCGAGCGGGGTACGTAAGTGCCCTGATTTTCGCATCATTCGCGACAAATCAGGGGATTCACATCCCCCGCTCGCCTTAAGTCCACGCCATTGCAGGCGGGGGACTGCAGGGTCTTTACCACGAATTAACACGAATCGACGTGAATGACGCCCGTAAGGAAGCAGTGAAGGCAACTCGCGGCACGCCCGCGAATCTGGCATTGGTCTCACACTCTGAAACGAACTCACTTGTGCCTCAGGCGACTATTCGCGTTAATTCGCGTCCATTCGCGGTAACAACTTGTTCATCGAAGAAATGGAAGAGCGTTCTAAGAAACATTCCGGTTGTCATCGCGTTGCTGTCGAGTGGTCCCGCCTTAATTTGAACCCCTGGTGATTTTCAATGAACCGTTCTACTCTCATTGCCCTCATGCTGTTCTCGCAGGCAATCGGTGCACAGGCCCTGGCTGCCGACGGTATTGTGGTTCCAGCATATCAGCGATTTCGAGCTGACCACTTGAATTCGGTGGACGCCGGGCGGCTCCTGATATCGGAACTGAATTGTCAGTCGTGTCACGGCACGTTCGCTGGTGAAGTGCTGCCGCCTCGGCAGGCACCAATTTTGACGAAGGTCGGGGAACGAACGAGCGCGGAGTATCTGCAGAAGTTCATCCACGATCCGCAGACACTCAAGCCCGGAACCGCGATGCCTGGCATCGCCAGTTTGAGGTCAGATTCCGCGACCGCAGAAGCCATCGCTGCTTTTCTGACGCAGGGAACCACATGGCGTCCGGCCGGTGTCAGCGTCGGAGCTGTGCGACGTGGTGAAGCGTTATTTCATGCGGTCGGCTGTGCCGCCTGCCATGGTGATCAGCGCGACGTGGCAGCAATCGAAGCGATTCGCAAGGGTCTCGCCCCGCCCCCGGAATATCAGGACGAAGAGGAAGACTCGCCTGCGAAGAAAGGGCCGTCCGATGCCAGCTATGCCACGCCCGACTTCGCGATGCCGCTGGGGAAACTGGACGACAAGTACACACTGTCCAGTCTGATCACATTCCTGCAGGATCCACACGTTGTGCGTCCGTCCGGAAGAATGCCCTCGCTGAATTTGAAACCGGAAGAAGCACGAGATATTGCCAGTTATCTCCTGAAAAACGTCAAAGTGAAGGCCAATATTCATTTTGACTATTACGAAGGCGACTGGGGAAGCGTGCCCGATTTTTCTCAGCTGACTCCGACAGACTCGGGCGAGACGACGGATTTTTCTGTCAGTGCATCACCCAAAACGGAAGCATTCGGGCTTCGGTTCACCGGTTTTCTGCAGATCCCGACAGATGGAGACGTTCGGTTTTTCCTGAGCTCCGACGACGGTGCGAAGCTGCTGATCGACGGCACGGTGGTGGTGGATAATGATGGTGTGCATCCGGCGGGATTCAGAGACGGCGTCGCGACTCTCAAGGCTGGGCCGCACAATGTTGTGGTCGAATACTTCGAAGCACACGGAGAAGAAGAGCTGGCTGTTGAAATCGAAGGACCGAATATGCCGCGTCAACCTATGGCCGGATTTGTCACGCTCACGCAGGAAGCCGTCACAGCGGCGGAAGATGTTGCCACCGTTGCGTCCCCTGAATTGATCGAAAAAGGCCGACAGGCGTTTGCCTCGCTGGGTTGCGCCGCCTGCCACCAATTTGGCGATGGCGAACAGCGGATTGCATGGACCGGTAAGGCACCAAAGTTCGCCGACCTGAAAACAGGCGGCGGTTGTCTGGCAGAACAACCTGCGGCCAGCGTCCCGAACTTTGCCATGAGCCCACGTCAGCGAGACGACATCACTGCTGCGATCCTGGCATCGCGCGGACCGAATGCCACGGTCAACGTCGCATCTGCAAAGAGCGAGATTAACCAAATTATGCTCACCATGAACTGCTACGCCTGCCATGCCCGCGGCAGCATCGGCGGTGTGTCCGAACCGCTGACGCATGTGTTTGTCGGCAGCATTCCGGAGATGGGTGATGAAGGCCGAGTGCCAC
>JANOUN010001004.1:0-7135 GCA_031416875.1 Planctomycetota bacterium
GCCGGCACATGCAGTCTGGGTCCTGCTGGGACTGAAGGCCTTTGTCGCGGCGGTCATCGGTGGAATCGGAAATGTTCGCGGCGCCGTCCTGGGAGGTTTCGTGATTGCCTTTGTGGAACAGTTTGGAGCATTCTATATCTCCTCAAACTACCGCGATGTGTACGTATTTGCCTTGTTGATCCTGATTCTGCTTGTGAAGCCCAGCGGCCTGCTCGGTTCTCCTGTGCGGGAGAAAGTGTAGTCATGACGAGGACACCAGAATCACGCCGGAACAACGGTTCTGCCTCGCACGCGGCAGTGACTGCCTCAGCATCGGATTCTCAAAGCGGATATGTCAGCAACACACTGATGGGGCTGATGCCGTTTGCTGTCGGGATCGTGCTGGCATCCCTCCTGCACTTGGTACTTCCCCATGTCATTCCGGGGAGAGCAGGGCCGTATTACTCACGCATTGTGACGGATATCGGGATCGCCATCATCATGGCCGTGTCACTGAACATTGTGAATGGCATGACCGGACAGTTTTCCATTGGTCACGCGGGCTTCATGACGCTGGGCGGCTACATGGCCGCGTTTATCTCGTACTATGGATCGATGTGTCTTTGGGGCAACACTGAGACACACGGCGGATTTCTGGGAACCGGCGAATGTCTGTTTGTCGCGTCCTGCATGGTCGGTGGCCTGCTGGCAGCGGGTGCGGGTTACGTTGTCGGACTCCCGTCACTTCGATTGCGTGGCGACTACCTGGCCATTGTGACGCTGGGCTTCGGGGAAATCATTCGAGTCATCCTGCAACAGACAGGAAAAGTGATCGATAGCGCGGAAGTCCTGAAAGCTGGCGGACTGGGACAATTGATTCCCCCGCCGTTGGGAGGTGCTCTTGGATTTGGCGGTGTGCCAAAATACACAAATCTGTTCTGGGTCTTCACGATCCTGACTGTGACGCTTGTGGTTGCGTATCGTCTGAAAAGATCCAGTTTTGGCCGTGCCATGATTTCTGTCCGGGAAGATGAGATTGCCGCTCAGGCGATGGGCGTCAATATCGCCCGCCAGAAAGTTCTCGCGTTTGTGATTGCCGCGTTCTTTGCGGGTGTCGCCGGAGGTCTGTTTGCTCACGAACGCGGCGTGATCCTGAGCCCAAAAGATGCGGGGTTTCAGCGTTCGTTTGATTACGTGATCATGACGGTCCTGGGGGGGCGAGGTTCGATCACAGGCGTGATGCTGGCCGCAGGTCTGCTGACGGCACTGCCGGAATTCCTGCGGGAATTTGAACAGTATCGACTGATCGTGTACGCCTTGCTGCTGATCATCATGATGCTGGTGAGGCCTCAGGGGCTGCTGGGGATTCACGAAATCTGGGACCTGTGGTCCCGGCGCAGGACGCCATCGCCGCCACCGGCATCGCCACCACCGGCATCTTCGGAGTCATCATCAGTGTCATCATCAGTGTCATCATCAGTGTCATCATCAGTGTCATCATCAGTGTCGTCGCAGGAGACGAAGCGATGAACCCGCCAGATTCGACCACGTCTGCGGCAGGAAAACCGGGAGCTGGTTCGCAAGTGTTGCTGGATATCAACGCGATCGGTATTTCATTCGGTGGTCTCAAGGCCGTGCAGGATTTTTCGTTGCAGCTTCCCGCTGCCGGTCTGTTTGGATTGATCGGTCCAAACGGTGCTGGCAAAACGACCATTTTCAATCTTTTGACGGGCGTTTATGCACCGGACCGCGGTGAGATCTATCTGGCATCGCAGAGGCTCTTCAATCGCCAGCCGCATCAGATCACAGCGGCGGGAATTGCCCGCACTTTTCAGAACATCCGCCTGTTTCCGGACCTGAGTGTGCTCGACAATGTCCGCCTGGCCGGGCAGTTGCATAACCAGCACGGCCTGTTCTCCACGCTGCTTCGCACACGCGGATATCATCGCGAGGAACACATGCTTCAGGAGAAGGCCTTCAGTCTGCTGGAGATCTTTGGACTTCAGGACCGAGCCCACGAACTGGCGAGCAATCTCAGTTACGGCCATCAGCGAAAGCTCGAAATCGTACGCGCCCTTGCCACAAATCCGCAGGTGCTGTTGCTTGACGAGCCAGCTGCAGGACTGAATCCTCAGGAAAAGAAATTGCTGGCTCAGTCGATTCAACAGATCCGGGATCGATTTCAGGTCGCGGTGCTGCTGATCGAACATGACATGCCGCTGGTCATGGAGATCTGTGAAAACATCATCGTGCTCGATCACGGTGTCACGATCTGTCGAGGAACACCGAGCGAAGTGCAGAACGACGAACGTGTCATCGCAGCGTATCTTGGCAGCGGCTTGACGGATGAGTAATCCTCTCCCGCCGTGTCCATCAGCGTGAACGCAGCGACCTTTGGAGTGCGATGACTCGTCATCACTTTCTTTTTCTTTGCTCGCGGCCCGCAGTGACGAAACAGGACAGCCAGGAATCAATAGATTCCTGGTGACTTGTCGTCGCCAGACGTGCTTGATTGTTCAGAATCGACGAAACAAGTCACAGTCAGAATACCCAACTGTTTTGAGACCCGATCTCCCGGTCGAGACCTGCTTTTGAACTACCCAGTCTGAGTCCATTCAAAGCGGAATATGACGAATTGATTTACCACAGAGGACACAGAGGTACACAGAGAGAGCAGCAAAATTGCAGGAAGAAAAATCCTGATTCCATTTGAGGTTGTTGTGTATGTGTCTCGCCGTCACTCCACTGCGATTCCTCTGTGCTCCTCTGTGACCTCTGTGGTGAAAAATGTGTAACAGCACGCTGGTCCAGTCATCTGGTTGGAATCCTGACTAGACCAATTCGTCAACAGCCCAGGCTCGCTCTGTTTCCAGAGCTTTGTGCCGCACGCGGAGTTCTCGTCGCATTTCCTGAATCAAAGCAGGTTCACTCGGGTCAATGTGCCCGATCAACTTCTTTTTGTCGCGAACTCCTGGAGTATCCGAGCCCGTTGCCGACTCGCGCTCCTGGTCCGCCAGACGGCCGAGTTTGACGTTGATGTCATTCAGGCTGGGAACGTGCGTCTGCAACACAAGAGTGAAAGGCCAGGTATCTGGCCGTTTCGCAGCTTATCTGGGTCTCAGCCACACCACCCTTGCGGAAGAACCTGCGCGGCGATAAAACTCAAACCAGCGGGTGATAAGATCTCTGATAAGACCCTTATCCCCGGCTACTGGCGGGATCAGTATTCGAGTTCGCTTACAAAGGAATAGTCCCAATCGTGTCTGACCCTCACTCACATATATGGCGACCAATCGAAGACTTGCCACATGGATGGGAATCCACTCTGAGCAACAACCAGACTCATGCGATGGTCCAAGTGTGGCATGAGCAGGCCGACGAGTTGCAGAAGAAAGATCTGTACACGGAGTTTCTCGCTAAGCTTCGGCGGCTTTGGTCAATTGAGACCGGCATTATCGAAGGGATTTATACGCTCAGTGACGGGGCTACGAAGACACTGATCGAGAAAGGGCTTGACGCAGCCCTGCTTCCGCGGTCGGAGACTGACGACGACCCCAATACTGTGGTCGCCAAGATCCAGGATCACCATGACGCCATCATGGGGCTGTATGCGTTTGTTTCGGGCAATCGCCCGCTCGGAACGTCCTACGTTAAGGAACTTCACTGCGTTCTTACGAGGCATCAAAAGACGTATCTCGGACGTGACTCGCTGGAAAATGAAGTAGAGCGTGAGTTGCCCCACGGTGAGTGGAAGAGACTCAAGAACAATGTCGAACATTTCGACGGTACAACGTTCGAGTACTGTCCCCCGGAGCATGTGGCTCAGGAAATGGATAATCTCATCGCAATGCACTTGCATCATTGCGAAATGGGAGTTCCTGCTGACATTGAAGCAGCATGGTTGCACCATCGATTCAGTGTCATTCATCCATTCACAGACGGTAATGGGCGTGTGTCGCGTTGCTTGGCAACTTTGATACTTTTGCGGGACAATTGGTTACCACTTGTCATTACGAGGACTGACCGTCCCAAATACATAGAATCGCTCCGGTTTGCTGACAACGGGGATCTACGCCCGCTCATTGATCTCGTTGGCATGCTACAGCGGAAGGCGATTCGTGAGGCCTTCAGTCTAAGTGATCAGGTGATTCATGAATCGACGGCTATCTCCGGCATTTTGGAGTCCGTCGTCGCCAAATTTGGCCAGCGTCGCAGAGCAGAACAAGACCTTCGCAATCGAACGCCAATCACTGCAGACTCACTTCAAATACTCACGTTCCAGCGGTTGGCGGATGTTGCATCGGAGGTTGATGCTGCAATTTCCAGGCAGGTGGATGGATTCCGCGCGTACGCCACCGATGGCAAACGAAACTCTGAAAAATCGAAGTACAATTACCACCAAATCGTTAACTGCGCCAGAAAGCTCAACTATTTCGCAAATTTGCAGGTTTATCAGTCGTGGGCATCCCTCATCATTCTGACAGATCGACGCGTCGAAATCCTGTTTGCCTTTCACGGAATCGGTCATCAGTCCTCGGGGGTGTTGGGCTGCACTGCCATGTTGTACACTAAGGATTCCGATGAAAGCGGTGATACGACCATCGGTGAAGTTATTCCACTAATTGAAGAGCCATTCGAGTTTACCTATGCCGAAGACCCGGCAGCAGTTCAATTGAGGTTTCAGCATTGGCAAGATGCGACTGTGATTCAGGGACTGAATGAATGGCAGAACCTCGTATAGCGTATGAGTAAGCGAACAAAAAAAGATCCAGCCGAGTTGGCGTCGGCGGTCTCTCACATGGCAAGTCACTCGCGCAAACCGCTGATCTTCTGCGTTCGTCGGGCGAAGTATCCACATGAAGCCAATCATCGTCTCGCGGAAGATTAACGCACCGCTGAATCTGGTCTTCCAGACCGTCTCTGATGTTCGCATGTTTCGCGAAGCAGTGCCACACATTACCAACGTCGAATTTTTATCGAATCAGCAACGAGGCGTTGGGACGCGATTTCGCGAAACGCGAATCATGAACGGTCGTGAGCATTCTGTCGATCTCGAGGTCACCGAATACACTGAAAATGAACGCGTGCGATTGGTATCAGACGCCGGAGGCACGATCTGGGACACGGTTTTCTCGGTGACTCAGGGAGCACGCAACATCGAACTGAAAATGCAGATGGATATTCGGCCCTACAGGTTCCTTGCCGGAATCATGAACGTCCTGATACGGGGAATGGTCGTTAAGGGCGTCCAGTCCGACATGGATGCCGTCAAGGCTTTTTGTGAGGCAGGCGGTCGGTCAGCGGAGACCCGATAGCCGACTGATCCGGCGAACAAACATCCAGCGAGCACTGATTTTCGAGATCTGATCGCGAATCGTAAGCACAACGAACTTGCCATGTGAATGGCTCCGTCGTAACCTGACACCCGCATTGGGCTGCACAGGCTTCACCCGCGGAAGATTATACCGTCACTTCACCGCAGGCTTCAGGTAAGTGTCATCCAGTTTGCCGCACGACCACAGCAGTCCCCGAGTGACAAGATCGAGGTAACGCGCATCGCCGACGGTATCGTTGTTGTGCCCGAGAGTTGTCGCGAAGACTTTTGTCTTTTCGCGGTAGCTGTTCGTCCAGACAACGGCAGCGTCCTTTGCGCCTTCCTGCTGACCCTGAGCCAAAGCACTGGCCGTGTCGAGCAGTTTGTTCTCGCTGTTGTTGTAGAGTTCTTCATTGACCGTCGTCCAGTCAGCGAGTCCCTGCGTGACGGGATGATCTGGTGCCACGAAGCCGATATTGATCGGAGCCTGCCGACCGTGGCCGGTCGACTGCAGGCCCGTGAATTCAAACCACGGAGTCACTGCTTTGGGATAACCTTCGCTCCGATAACTGTGCATGCCGCAATGCAGCAGCACGGCCGGAAGCCCCTGACGATGTGGTTCCAGAATGCGTTCGATGATCGCGAGGTCTTTGACGTCCGATGAGCACTCGTCATGAATAATCACGTCAAAGCCTTCAGCCCAGTCCGCCTTTTCGTAAATCGGATTCAGATGGCTTGTCGAGGTGTCTTTGTCCCAGGCAATCACCACCTCCACATGCGCTCGTGCGGCGATTCCCTTCGCCAGGAGATCCTTTTGTGTATTGTAGTCATGGCAGCAACCGCCCAGCACAAGCAGCGCTCTGATCGGTTTGACATTTTCTTGCGCGCACAACGAACTGGCGGAGACCAACACAAGACTTGCCACGACGAGGGCAACGACGAACATTGGGGACAGAAACTTCAGCATCAGACAGATTCCTGTAAATGCGGGACTCAAAACATAAACTTACGGATCACATCATACAGACATTCCAAATCCCGGCACCTGTTCGAGACCATGGCTTGCAGGGTGTTGATTTAAGGTGGGATAAGCTTCCAGCTTGTCAGGTTTCTCAAAAAGCATTGAGTTTTCATACAGCGAAGGCAAGCTGGAAGCTTACCCTACGTAGAAATCAGATTAAATCAACACCCTGCATACAGGGAGAGGCGTCATTTGAGGCAACGGTCATCGGGATTTGTTTTTCTCCGGCAGGTCCACAGAGATCCGAGTAATGGTTGCCCCTGAAGGGCAATCATGTCGGCAATCCGGAACACGGAGGGCAGCAGGTTTTGGAAGTATTCTGAATTCTCACGGAATCAGCTACAGGACCGGGATGGTTGAATCCTGCATTCCCCAGCTACTTCTTCCGCCGCGTGTACGTGATCGACATGACTTCAACGTCTTTGCCATCAGAGGTCGTGAACATCTGAAAGGACATCTTGTCACTGCTGTCCTGAGTGGAAATCGTTTTGTACTTTGTGTCGCCAGCCGGTCCAGGACCTGCACCCGTCATGGTTGTCACCTTGCCGTCCTTCTTACCGGTCATCACCATCGGCGAACCGCTCATCGAATCGACCCAAATCGAAACATACTGCTTTTTAGCTGAGTCATAGCCGTCCAGGCCCTTACCGTGAAACTTCACCTCACCAAACTCGCCTCGAAAATCAGATGCCAGCCACATGCCTTCGCAGGTCATTTTGAATTCTGATTCCGCCTTCACTTCGCTGCCGTCAGCCATCTTCATCGCGGCATCCCAGACCCCTTCCAGTGCCTTCAGTTCCTCATGTTCCTTACCCGGTGAC
>JANOUN010001005.1:0-1585 GCA_031416875.1 Planctomycetota bacterium
GCGATGCTCTCGTCCTGTGACCGCACATACGTCAGCCCTTCGAAGCTGAACACGTCATCATCAGAATTGAGTGTCTTTTGAACGTCGTCATCCATTTGATTCGAATGTTCCCGATGGGCGTCCGTCAGTCTGGTTGCCAGCGGACTGTCTACGAAAACCGGCACTCGGCACATCGAGTTTTCGTTGCGAAGTTCATTCAGCAGATAGACCAGCATCTGAGTTCGACCAAGGCTGAATGCGGGCACAATCACTTTTCCTTGCCGAGCAGATGCCTCGCAGATCACGCGCTGCAGCTCCGCTTTCACGTCGCCCGATTCCGGGTGCAGGTTATTGGCGTAGGTGGATTCGGAAATCAGCACATCACAGCGTTCGACAGTTTCCGGGTCGTTCAGAATCGGCTGGTTGCGACGTCCGAGATCGCCGGTGAAAACGAGACGCTTCAATTCACCACCGTCAAGCATTTCCAGTTCGACCACAGCGGCACCCAGGATATGTCCGGCGTGATGCAGACGCACTCGGACACCTTTATGGACTTCCTTCCATTCATGAAACTCAATCGGTTCAAACCGTTTCGACATCCTGCTCACGTCTTCAACGGTGTAGAGCGGCTTCTCGGGCTCTCCGCTGCGGTCGAGCTTCTTTCTTTGTCGATAGCGGGCGTCTTCCTGCTGAATATGCGCGCTGTCGCGGAGCATAATATCGGCGATGTCTGCAGTGGCAAAACTGCTCACAATCGCCCCGCGGTAACCAGCTTTGGCCAGCGCCGGAAGTCTTCCACAGTGATCAATGTGAGCATGCGACAGAATGACGACGTCCAGTTTCTGCGGTGTGCAGCGAAACTTCTCGTTCTTCGGTCGCGTCTCATCAGATCGGCCCTGAAACAGGCCGCAATCGAGCAGGATTCTGGCCGATGACGTCTCGATCAGATGCTGACTGCCGGTAACTTCCCCTGCAGCACCAAAAAATGTGATCTTCATTCAGATTTGACCTAATATGAACCACCGACTTGTTGAGTGCGTCTGTCGCGCGATTTTGCGCACGGTTCGGTCGCACTTGATTTCAGGCAGGAAAATTGCGGGTAAGAAGATTTGGTTGAAACTTCGCTGAATTTTCTTACCTGCAATTTTCTTGCCTTTACGACGCTCTAACAGTTGTTGGCCATGCCGCGCCAAGTGCTTCACGCTGCAATGATGTCAGTTGCCGGATTCCGGACTTGCCCACCGCCAGCATCTGCTGCAACGTATCCTCGCTGAACGGAACCCCCTCAGCAGTCCCCTGCACTTCGATAAATTTGCCGGTACCGGTCATCACGACGTTCATATCGACCTCGGCTGTACTGTCTTCTATGTAGTCCAGGTCCAGCACGGATTCGCCGTTCACGACGCCGACACTGATAGCAGCAACCGTGTCGAGCAGCACGGCACGTGGCAATGCCAGTTGATGGATGACATCAGCCAACGCAATAAAACCTCCCGTAATGCTCGCAGTTCGAGTGCCTCCGTCAGCCTGCAGGACGTCGCAGTCGATCGTAATCGTGTTCTCACCCAGTGCCGCAAAGTCCACAACAGCTCGCAAACAGCGTCCG
>JANOUN010001006.1:0-1512 GCA_031416875.1 Planctomycetota bacterium
GACCGATCGTGTAATGCCGGAGAAGTGCTGCTGATGTTCTTTGCGGCTGTCGTTGGCTGGCCAGTACCTCTGCTGGCGATTCAGATTCTGTGGATCAACCGTCGTGACGGACGGCCTGCCCGCTCTGGCCCTGGGCACGGAGCCGCCCGATCGCGACATCATGTCCCGTGCACCGCGTCCGCCTCACGAGGCCGTGATTACGCGGGAACACGGGCGGCTGATCTTCTTTCACGGCACTCTGATTGCTGCCGTCGCAGGACTGGGATTCCGGCTGATCTGCCAGGGCGACGAAATGCACCTGAACCGCGCCCGTAAAGTCGCGTTCTGCGTGACGGCTTTCGCGCAGATCTTCTTCGCCATCGGCTGCTGCGGTCAGCCCTGCGAAACAGACCTGTCAGGAACATCCTTCAGGAATGGTCACTGCCTTCTCAGCATTAACCGGCAGCTGCGGGTTGCATGTCGAGTGCCAGTCCGGACGACAGGGCATGAGTCGGATGGACAGAGTTTTCGGTTGTCACATCATCGCGAAACAGGACTCCATGTACTGGTCTTGCGTTCTTGCTCCAAAGCGTTTCCAGACATCTCCAACTGTTGCGCGGAACTCGTTCTGTTGATTGAACGGCGTGGAGAAGTTCGAGCAAACGGAACGGTCGCTGCAGCCAGGTAACATCGGGCAGTGCCAATTCCTGCTCACAGGTAATCGGATCCGCGCGGGCGGTTAACATGACGACTGCCATGTCTTGGTTCCCCTGATCCTGAAGCCAATGCAGGACTCCTTCACCTTCCTCCCAAGGCAGTTCCCAGCTCAGGATCAGCACGTCGGGTGTGGGAACGTCCAGCAACGATTCAATACAGCTCATCCCGTCATGGACCGCCGTAACTTCGTAACCACAACACTGAAGGAACTGCCTGAAAAGCTGACAGCATTCCTGCACTTCCTCTGCGATCAGAACCCGAACTGGCATGAGCCAACTCCTTCTTTCGGAAAGTGATGTGCCTGTCAGATGCAGAGTTCAGGGACGATATTCCGGACGATTCTGAGAGTTCATGCTCTGCCAGCGAGGCTGTGGAGCATCATTGGTGTCTGACAGAACGACTTCATCAACGCTGTCTTTGAATGCCGACGGAGCGACGACCAGCTGATTGACAATGGTCATCACTCCCGGCGTCCTGCGTGCCAGCTCCTGGACAATCTGCTTCTGGTGAAAGCTGTCCACATGCCCTCGCAGCACCGCGACGCCATCGAAAACGTCATAGCCAATGGCGTCTGACGCGAAACAGAAACGATTCCGGAGTTGTCTTTCCAGTTGAAGCTGAACAATCCGGTCATTCGCTCCGGCCTCATTTCGAACCTGCCGGTCGGGCGGCATCACCTGCGTCATACTCATCACTCCCTCCTCCATTCGTACAAATGAATTCGATACTCAAACCACGGTCGCAGATTCTCCGTCAGCGCGATCGTTTGTGAATCGCATGAAGCACCATTTTGGCACTGGCGGAAACCACCATTCG
>JANOUN010001007.1:0-4543 GCA_031416875.1 Planctomycetota bacterium
GTCGGTTTGAAACGTGCGCGCGATCTGCATCGCCTTTGTGGCGACGCTTTGTCCTCGTTTCAGGAGAGCCGTTCGATTTTCCAACGCCCAGTGAGATGTTTTCTCAGCCTGCCGACGCAAGGCTGACGCGAGCCATGTCCGAAGAGGGAAGGTCCATGCGTTCTTGACGTCTGTATTCTCGACGTCCTGCATCGCCCTCTGGAGGAAGTCTGCAGCTTCCTCGGTGCGGTCCAGCATGAAGAGTCGTACTCCTTCTGCCAGCTTAACCTGAGCGCTTCCCTGAACGTCGTACCGATCGTGTTGCAGTTCAGTTAGCAAATCCTCGGAACTGACGTGCCCGGTAGCGCGCACCAATAGGTCGAACGCGATCCCAGAAGCCTGATGGTCGCCGATTTCGATGCCTGACTGATAAATGTGTTTTGCCTCGGCGGCAGCGGCGGACAGATCGCCCAGACGATAGTGGCTGGCGGCTATATGGTAGCAGGCGATGTTTTTCTCCCAGACGTCTCCTGCCCGCTCCAGCATTCGCACGGCTTCGCGACACTTCTCAATACATTCCTCGTATCGAGCGGCAACATAAAGAACCAAGCCGTTGTAATGAAGTGCGGTTCCTTGTCCCTGCGAATCATCTAACGATTTGTAAATCGAATGTGCCCGTTGGGCATAGGTGATCCCGCGATTAAAAAGGGCAAGGAGGCTCATCACAGGAGTATGAATCGCATACGACCGTGCAAGTTCGAGCGTGTGCGGATAGCGCTCAGCTCGATTCATGCCGCGCAATTGAACCCAGAGACAGGGAATCTTGCCACGTCCAAACCAATATGCGTAAACCAAACGATTATCGAGCCGAACGATGAGCAGTTCCTTTTCGGCCTTGTCCAGTCGCTTGCGGGCGAGGAACCATTTTGGAAACATCGTGTGCAACACCTGCACAAACACCTCGCGGAGCAACTGCACATACAAGGACATCGACGACCGTGGTACCCTTCGGCCGAGAAGTTCAAGGGCGCGTTCATTGGCCTTGATCGCCAGTCCAATATTGCCCTGCTTGAAGGCCAATTCACCCCGTTTGCCTTCGATCTGGGCACGTGTCGAATTGTCCTTTGTCAGGAGACTTGCACCTTCGAACATTTCGGCTGCGTGCTGGTAGAACCCACGCAACATCAGTACGTCGCCCAGCCCTTCGGCGATACGAAAGCGTGTCGGTTCGTCCGAGTGGGAAACGCCCCGTTCCGCGATGCGATACTGCTCTGCAGCAAGCTCCAACGCATGGTGCGCTCGGGCATCCATCGCGGCCTCCAAGGCGTAGGGCAACGCCCTCTGACTTTCTCCTGCGGCGTCGAAGTGATACGCCAGATCATAGACCTGATCCGGTGCTTCGACTTCGAGATCGACTGCGGCGCGCAGGTGCAAGTCTCTGCGATCATTCGCAGGCAGACGGTCGAGAAATGTCTGGCGCAGCTTGTCATGAATGAATTTGCATCGGTCATCCGTGCCTCGTGCCCAGACGATGTGCCGCAGCTGCGCCTCGTGCAACGCGGCAATAGCCTGCGTTGATGTCTGACCTGCCAGCTTCGATGCAGTGAATAAATCAAATTCCTTGCCCAGGACCGCGCCAACGGAGAGCAGCTTGATCGTCGTTTCCGGCAACAATTCGATGCGGCGGGCAAGGAACGCAGCGGCGTGCCGAGACGACTGCACGTCCTCCATCGCCGAAGGCTCAACTCGCCATCCAGTCGTGATTGGAACCAGGGCACCCGATTCCACAAGGCCGCGCAGCGCCGCGGACGCCATGAACGGGCTTCCCTCAGCCAAACGTTCGATCACTTCGACGGCTTCGTTCGGCAAAGGCCCGGCCATTGATTCAACGAGTTTCCGAACGTTTTCCGCCGGAAACGAAGGCAGGGACAAGTGAGCCGCCGACTCCAACATTCGCAGTGGATGGCTCGCCGCAACCTCTTCCGAACGGAACGCCGCGACCACAAGGATGGGGCGTTTGGGAGTCGTGGTTCGGCGCTGCCAGTTGACCAGCACCTTGAGCGTTAACTGATCAGCCCACTGGCAGTCATCCAGCAGCACCACCACCGGTCGGCCCGTGCCCCCCAGCGCATCCAGCAATGTGGCCAGCGCCTGGACGCTGCGTGTTTCCGCGAACGTTTCGGGGCCCAGCTCATGACTCACATCCGAGCCGAATACCTCCGTTAACTCCGGCAGGGCGGAACAGGCAGCATCCAGCTGGTCTCCTAATCCGATCTGGATCCTGTCTGCCACACCGGGTTCCAGTCGGGCCGCAGCGATTAAGCCTTCCGCCACTCCCGTCAGCAGCTGAAACGGACGCTGAGCGGCCTGATCCAGACCCTGCCCTCGCAAGATCCAGATCCCCTGTTGCATCCCACGCAGCGCAAACTCGGAGAGCAGGCGACTCTTCCCGCCACCAGATTCAGCTTCCAGCAGCACCACACCTCCGTGGCCCTCCTGAGTGCGTTTCAGTTGCGTTTCCAGCGCCGCCAGTTCCTGGCCTCGGCCAACGAATGCCGGCTCCGTGAGCGTATGACGGCGATCGTGCAAACCAATGACAAATGTCGGTTCCGACTCGCCCCGCTGCAGAGCCGTCGCAATGACCGCAAGGTCGGCCACCACGGCATCGGCCGTTTGATAGCGGTCACGCGGATCCTTTCGCAGCAACCGCTGGATGACTTCATCCAGCACACGCGGCACAGTCAACCCGAGGCTGCGCAATTCCGGCGGCTGCATCGTCATGTGCTGGCGTAAGACTTCGCCGACGCTGTGACCCGGAAACGGAGGTCGGCCAGCAAGGCACTCGAAGAGCACGATTCCGGCCGAGTACAAATCGGAACAGGCTGTCACTTCCTGGTCCAGTAATCCCGCTGCCTCGGGTGACAGATACTGCGCCGTACCAACCCATTCGTCCTGCGCACTAGCGTTCAAATTGGAGTTGTGCGTCAAGCCGAAATCGGTCAGCGTCGCCTCGCGCAGGGGACTCCCGTCATTCACGATCACATTGGCGGGCTTGACGTCGCGGTGCAGCACGTTGAGGGCATGCGCTGCGCTCAGTTCTGTCAAAATCGCACGGCCCAGGGTGATCGTGTCCATGACCGAAAGTGGACCTTGTCGCAACCGTTTCTGCAGCGTGATACCCGGGATAAAAGGCATCACGACGTAGACCAGATCTCCCTCGGAGCCGAAATCGAGCAGCGGTGCAAATCCCCCATGTCTGACTCGCGAAAGGACATGGGCCTCGTGCTCAAGCCGCATTCTCGCTGAGGCGGTAAACGCTGCTTCCAATGCCGTCTTGATCACCACGGTTGCGTGGCGTTTGAGATCGGTCGCCAGCAGCGTCTCTTTGTTGTCCGTATTCTTGAGTCGGCGCAGAACCTGGTAGCGACCGCCAATCACACGGCTGTCCTGGGGGGCGTCAGCCAAATCATTTCTGCTATTTGGGCCGATGGCCATCCCGACGTCTCTCCAATGGCGTGGACTTAGCCCGTTTCGCCGTGAGCGGCACGGCGCTAGCGGTCTATTGATTTAATCTGACTTCTACGTGGGGTAAGCTTCCAGCTTGCCATCGCTGCATGAAAACTCAAGGCTTTTTGACAAACTTGACAAGCTGGAAGCTTATCCCACCTTAAATCAACACCCCGCTAGCCGCCGGTTTTTCCAGGGTTTTCAGGAACAGATACCGGTGGCTAGCGGGGTGTTGATTTAGTGATTTTTGGGGTTCATGATCATATCAACCCGAAGCGCCAGCGAGGAATTCAGCCGTTTCTGCCTCGCTGGCGCTTCGGGTTGGTATTAAATCAACAGACCACTAGCCGCCATTCCGCTCATTAAGTCCACGCCAGTGCGGCGTCTCCCAGCGGTCTTGATGGGCCAATTCCTCATGCTCTTGTGCCTTACGAATGTCGAGTCACGAAAGCCTCAGACCCGCATTCTAAACGACATATTCGCAGATTCCCATGGTTTCGACCATGCAATTTCAAGGCGTTGACTTTACGGCAATTGCCTCGCTAGACTTACTCGGCTTGGGGTGTCCTCGTCATTGTCACTACAGATTTCGTTTGCCTCCACTTTTTTAAGCAGCGGACTTGAGTGACTGTTGGGGTCCATCAGGACGTTGCAACGAAATTCGCGGTATTCAGAGTTCATCCCGGTCAAGACGGCCACGCGTGGGTCGTGAAGCTTTGATTCGGGGGGTTGACGTGGCGTAAGCTTCCAGCTTGCGATCAAAAAACAAATGGCAAAAAACAAATGGCAAATGGCAAGCTGGAAGCTTACCCCACGTTTGTCGTAACGACGCACGATTTGCCTGTACTTTGGGTTACGTTTTCCGATGCCTCTTGACCCCCGATTGGCTGACTTATTGCTTCGTTGGGAGCAGCATCGCGTTCAGGGCCGAGTAGTGACTGCCGAGGAACTGTGCCGGGAGTGTCCCGATCTGACTCAGCAACTGGCCGAACGGATGTCCGCGCTGCAGACGAGTCACTCGCTGCGCAGCACGCCGGACGAGAGTGGGGCGCATCTG
>JANOUN010001008.1:0-1733 GCA_031416875.1 Planctomycetota bacterium
CGGGAGTCGCCGATGCTGTACGCGGGAAGATCTTTGATCCATTCGTCACGGGAAAACCAGAAGGTGTGGGACTGGGATTGACACTCGCAGCTCAGGCTGCAGAATCCAGTGGCGGAACTCTGAACTATCTTCGATTGGACCAATGGACTCTGTTTCGTTTCCAGGTCCGCCGACATGTCTCGGAGCTGACAGGTGAGAATTGAGAGTTGTCAATGTCGCATGTATTAATCGTGGATGACGAGCCGGCGATCTGCTGGGCATTTCGCGAATGCCTGTCGGACGAAGGATTCTCGGTCGATGTTGCAGGCACCGCCGAACAGGCGATGGCTATGGCGGAACGAAAATCGCCGGATGTCATTGTCATGGATGTGCGCTTGCCCGGGATCGACGGCTTGCGGGCGATGCAGCATTTTCGCCGGAAATCAGCCTCTGTGAAGATCATCATCATGACCGCCTTCGGCAGTTTGAAGACGGCAGTGAAGGCGATTGATGGCGGAGCATTTGACTATCTCACAAAGCCCATCGACCTCGAAAACGCAATTTCTATTGTGCGGCAGGCGACTTCGGCTTCAAAGAAGACGGCTCGGCCGGACCTCGTCGCAATGGACGATGAATTCATCGTCGGCAGCTCTGCACCGATGCAGGAAGTTTTTCGCAGAATTGCACTTGTTGCCGAACGTAACGTTTCGGTGTTGATCACAGGCGAGAGTGGAACCGGCAAAGATCTTGTCGCCCGAGCAATTCATCAGCACAGCCATCGCAAGGGCGGGTTCGTACCGATCTGTATTCCGGCGTTAAGCGAATCTGTTGTCGAGAGTGAATTGTTTGGTCATGTTCGAGGTGCATTGACCGGCGCGGATCAGGATCGGTGCGGATTGCTGGAACTCGCTGACGGAGGCACGGCGTTCATTGATGAAATTGGTGATGTCCCGCTCAACCTGCAGGCAAAACTGTTGCGAGTTCTGGAGACTGGTGAACTTCGACCAGTCGGTGGCAGTGATTGCCGAATTGCATCCTTTCGTCTGATCGCCGCGACGAATCGAATTCTTGAACAGAGAATTGTGGACGGCGAGTTTCGAAGTGACCTGTTTTATCGACTCAACGTCTTTCGGATCGAATTGCCAGCGCTTCGAGATCGCATCGACGATATTCCAGCGTTGGCTGACAGATTTCTGCTGAATGTTTCCGGAAATGATGGTCGGCGTCTTCGAATCTCTCCGGAAGCCGCGCAGGAACTGCAGTCGCGTAGATGGTACGGCAATGTTCGGGAGTTGCGCAACGTTCTTGAATCCGCAGGCGTGATTTGTCGGGGTGATACGATCGGGCCGGAACACCTGCCTGATCCGGTTCCCTCGCTGTGCAACAGACCTCCGACATCAGCGCAATCTGCAGACGAACAACTTTTCAATGCCGTGCAGGCATGGACGAAAACACAACTGGAAGGACGTGGACCGGCTTGCAGCGATCTCTATGAAAGATTTCTGAGGGCCGTTGAACCTCGACTCATCGAATCGGCGCTGAAGCATGTTAGCGGCCAACGCGGCGAAGCGGCAAGGTTACTGGGCATCCACCGCGAAACTCTGCGTGAAAAACTCAGGCGGCTTGACGAAGAGCGGGCGTAACCCGAGCATCCGGCCGAACAGGCGTTGATTCTGATCACAGCTAAAATTGTGGCCGAATGACTCTACTGCCTTGTGAAGACTTGTTTTTGAGGTAGGCCGGACCAAGCGGAG
>JANOUN010001009.1:0-10052 GCA_031416875.1 Planctomycetota bacterium
TTGCCCGCGCTGATGGGGATCCTGAACGTTACGCCTGACAGTTTTTCCGACGGCGGCAGGTTCAGTACCATTGATGCGGCCGTGGATCGTGCGCTGCAGATGGCAGAAGACGGAGCGGATATTATCGACATCGGCGGTGAATCAACGCGTCCCGGCGCGGAGCCTGTTTCGCTGGAAGAAGAACTTCGGCGGACGATCCCCGTAATTCAGCAGCTGGCTACCCGGTTGCGCGTGCCGATGTCGATTGATACCACCAAGGCGGAAGTGGCGCGCCTGGCATTGGATGCCGGAGCCGAAATCGTGAACGATATTTCCGGCCTGACATTTGATCGCAGTATGCTGGACGTTTGTCGCGAAGCCGACGCGGGAATCTGTGTGATGCACATTCAGGGTACTCCGCAAACGATGCAGCAGAATCCGCAGTACGGAAATGTGGTGAGCGAAGTCATTGAGTTCCTGCAGCAACAGGTCGATCGGTGCCTGATGGCTGGAATTCCCGCAGAGCGCATGTGCGTCGATCCGGGAATTGGTTTCGGCAAGACAGCCGAACACAATCTGGAACTCTTGTCAGCCGTGCCCAACATTCAGCAGGCCCTGCAACGCCCCGTACTCATCGGCCACTCCCGCAAGCGATTCCTGTCAAAGATTCTTGGCCGCACTGTGGAGGAACAATCGGCCGGCACGATTGGCGTCGCAGTGGCATTGGCCGAATTGGGCACCGATGTCCTCCGCATCCACGACGTCCGCGCTGTTCGCGATGCCCTTGTGGCATGGGATGCAATTCGGTGTGGAGGCATTGGAGGCATCGCATCACCTTTGTAACCATGACGACTCAAATACGGCCGCAGCAAACACCGAATATCGTTCTTCGTCATTGCTCCTTTCCGCTGGCGGCCTGTGCGGCTCGGATCCAGAAGTCTGACAGTCCTGTCATTCCAAGCTCTGCATAGAGTCGAGCGAGTTCTGACCGGACGATGATGTTCGACGGTTCGCGTGCGGCGAGCGATTCGAGCGAATTCAGTTGCACCTTGGTGTCGAGAATCGAACGATGCTTCTGAAGCGAAGCCTGGGCCAGTTCGTTGTTTCCGGATCGGGCATATGCCTGCCCGATTTGAAACCATGCCAGTTCTTCCGCGGGCGACAGGTCAATCGCGTGCTGCAGGGCGATGATGGCGTCGTCGAACCGGCCTTTTGCAATCAGCAATTGTCCGTGGAGAATCAAGGCTTCCACATCATCGGGAGCCGCGGTCAGATACTTTGAATTCAGTGCCGACGCATCCTCGGTCTTTCCCTCCTGAATCAGCAGCCGACAAACGAGCAGCGGGATCTGCTCGACAAGGTCCGGACGACTGGCAATCACCACATCCAGTTCGCGGCGGGCATCCTGCGTTTGTCCCAGATGCACATAGCCATCGATCAATTCAACCTGCAGCACTCGATCTCTCCTGCCATCCAGTTCAAACGCTTTTTCAGCGGCATCCACAAAGTGATCCCATTTGCCGTGATTCCGATGGACCATGGCTTTGACACGGAATGCTTTGGCATCGGTCGATGACAGTCGTATCAATTCGTCGCAGTGATTCAGGACATCGTCATCACGACCGAGTTCAAAACGCACCATACTTGCGAGCCGCAGAGCGGCGATCCGATCTCCGTCCTTTCGACTCAGGATCAGATCAAGCAGCTGGTCAGAGGGCCCGAAACGCTGTGTATGAAAAAAGAGCCGCGAGATCAGAATCAGGTCTTCGGTCTGTACGAGTTCCACTTGCCGAGCGTCGGGCAGTTTGACATCCGAAGTGTCGTGCTGCGTGATCGGAGCTACGCCGATCGTGAACAGGGCTGCCGTAATGCCAATCCGGTCAGGTTCGTTCAGAATGGGGCGCGAGAACTCAACACACAAATCCGCATGGCGTTCGCGTTCGCGAAGGTTTGAGGCCACGAGCAGCGCCGCCGCTTCGAGTCGCGCCTCGGCAAGCCGCACTGTCGGACGCCGACTTTGCCAGACTGAAAAACCGATCGTCACGGATGTCAAAAGAATAACAGCAGCCACAACTTGCAGTACTCTTCGGCTACGGGGCAACATCCTGACCTCGCCCTTCAATCAAAGTGTGAGTCACTTGCGGGCTCAGTTTTGAAAAAACCTCTGTGGCCCCTCCCAGCCATTTGACGACGACATCGGAGGGCTGTTCGTTGTGCAGCACGAACAGCAATCGAGTGTCGCTGTGCGAGAGATAATTTCCACCGCTGTATTTCCAGCGCGTGTTCATTCGTCCGTTGGTTTCGACGGTCGCAGTGGCTCCCACCGCACTTCGCTCAGAGGCAGTGCCGATCAGTTTCACGCTGATCCAGTGGTCGGATTTGTGCCGATTTGTCAGGACGGCCACCGGATCGTTCTGATGCACTACGATCAGGTCTGGCGCACCATCATCGTTCCAGTCAACCTTTGCGGAGCCGCGTCCTGACCAGCGAGCACTGAAGTACGGTCCGCCCTCACCGGAGACATCGGTAAATCGCTGCCCCTGTTCGTTGCGGAAGAGCTGGGGAGGTTGATAGTAGGGGCTGTCACGGCGTTCGTAGGCGACATGGCCATTGATGACAAACAGATCATCCCAGCCATCGCAGTCAAAATCGGCAAAGCCTGTACCGAAACCGACCCAGGGGCGTGACACTCCGGAAAGTCCCATGGAATCTGCCGAATGAAGGAAGCCCCGGTCGGCATAATTCTTCAACAGAGAATTGTCCTGCTGCGTGTAATTGGTATACCAGAGGTCCGGACGTCCATCAGCGTCGAAGTCTCCCAGGTCGATGCCCATCGAACCTTCTCGTTCTCCCGTGTTCGAATAGGCAATGCCGGCAAGGACGCCGTTTTCTGTGAAGGCACCTGTGGCATCGCCGTAGTACAACTGGTTTTCCTCCTCGTCGTTAACGACGACGACATCGAGAAAACCGTCGTCGTCGATGTCTGCGGTAACAACTCCGAGGCCGCGATTCTTAGGAACCAGATGAGCGGTGTCGGTGACATCGCGGAAGCCGGTGCCGGTATTTTCAAACAGATGGTCGCGAGTTCCGGGGTACAGCGTGGGACCACAAATGTCCCGCAGTCCCTGATCGTTTTTGCAGAGTTGTGTGAGGCTGGGTGTCCAGTTGGCATATGTCAGAATATAAAGGTCCACAAGGCCGTCTCGGTTGAAGTCGCCTGCGGCGGCTGAGACGTTCCAGTCATGGGATCTTAAGCCGTAACCATCAGCAACTTCTGTGAATACTCCATCGCCTAGATTGTGCCACAACTGAATGTCGCCATATCCGGATACCACGATGTCGTCAAAACCATCGGAATCAAAATCAGTGATCGTACAGCCGTGAGTATAAACGGAAGCGTCAAGGGCGATGCCGGTCACGGCGGAGACATTTCGAAAAACACCATCGCGGCTGTTTCGAAAGAGTCCGGAACTGTGGCCCTCGATCTTTACGTCGTTTCCAGCCTGCGACAGCTGACCGCCGCCGGTGAAGAACAGATCCTGCGTTGAATCGTTGTCGAAGTCGGATACTCCAACACCGCCACCCACAGATTCAAGTAACTGGGAACATTGCCCAGTGCTGCCATCTCGGTAAGCGAAATGCACACCCACCTGCTCAGTGGCTTCGTAGAACCAGTCGCTGTCCCTGGGCTCGCGAGCTTCGACGGTACGAATGGTCAGCGACGGTATCGCGGCGTTGCGCACATCTCCAGGCGGATCCTGGTCCTGTGTCGTGGACTTCGGAGCGGGCGGTGCTGGATTCTCCGAACAACCCGACAGAAAAACGCAGATGGCAACCCCCAACGCAACACAGCCCACTGTTTGACAGCGGGCTGTGCGTGTTTGAGTCCCTTGCTGCAACCAACTATGGCTTTTCAACAGTAAGGTCATACTTCCCCGGAACCTTCAGCGTCAGGTTGGATGTCTCTGGGTTTGACATGGACTCCTTGATCAGCGGCACCGCTGGCTGCGCTTCAGGAGGTTCGACGAAGTTGCCATCAGCGTCATAGTCCATCTGAAACTCAGTCGATTTTGTACCACCGATTACAGCCCCGGAGATTCCAACGTTGTAATCACCCGATATCACTTTGTCGATCTTGTAAGTCCCGTCAGAATTGATCGCTCCTGAGTACGAATTCTTGCCGTTCGACAGAACCAATGCTCCGAGACCCAGTGGTGAGCCGTCAGAGAAAGTGACCTTTCCCTCGATCGTCTGGCCCGCATCGCCGGAACAACCAATCGCTGCCAACAGACACACGATTGAACACAATGAAACAATCTTCCTCACAGCTGCAGCCTCCCAACAAATCGCAACTAAAACAACGGGAACGCTGTCAAAGACAATTCCCGAATCAAAACTCCTCCACACACGGAAAACAGGCCACACGAATGTGGCCCGTCACTTCCAAAACCAGCTTAGAAGACCGAATATCAAAAGCGGCCCATGCCTATCGACTAGAACTCGCCAATTACCAAACCATCGGCTCGATCGGCCAATTTCCACTGGGTGGCCAGATCAATGTTCTCACTGAGACCACGGACAGAACCGTCACCGAGCACGAACTGAACGACCCCGTGTGCCAGCTCCCAAATCCTGCTCCGCGAGCGTGGGTGTTGGAATCAACGCTCGCACAGTTGTCATCAACCACTGGCGAGACTTTTGTCTTCAACGGATATCGAGCCGAACGAGCAACATTGTATTCCTGCCAGTTGCCATCCTGTACAAAAATGGAGCCGTCCGCGTTGTTCGAATTCAAGTTTCCTGTGCGAGCCCATTCGCCCTGGTGCCAGTACTTCTCACCCATGAGCAGCGTATTGCTGGTTCCGTCGATCATGTCGCGAAGCCCAAGCCGATTGGCTGCCTGTTTACGAGCGGCACGAATTCGGAGTGGATCGGTGGCCGCAAGAGTCGGGAGTACGGCATCGATTTTTCCAGTGCCCAATGCTCCTTTTTGTCGGGTAGCGTCACCCGCGACAAAAGAGTTGTGATGTCCCCACCAGTTTTGTTCTTCGCACTTTGAAAATGGGTTTGTGGCGTAGGTCGCTGCGCGATACAGGAATACGGCTGCATAATCGCCCTTTGGCCCGCGAGAAGAATTCGTTGTGCCAGTCAGCGATGTGTTTCCTGCAGTACCCGCTCCTCCGCGAACTTCAGCAGAGCGGTACGTCGGACAGAAATACCCTGGAATGCCCACGACCGAAGCGACTTTGCCGGCATCAAATATAATTTGGTAATTGGTATCCATGTGTTCTTCAAGGCTCGTTGGAATCGCCGAGCCATTTGTGGCACCACCCTGATACAACTGAAACAGATTTGCCTGTTCCATATATGGCAGGATGTGGAAGAATACGGTCGGCCCACCGGAATGGTTGACCAGATTCGGCAGTGCAATGTACAGATCGGGGAAACCGTCCATATCAAAATCGCCGGAAGTGCAGCCCTGCGAGTAGCCGCCGTCAATCATTTTTGCAGAATCTGTGGCCGAGCGAAAAGATTGCCCTCGCACGTTTCTAAACATCTGATCTGTCGGCGACGAGTCGGGATCTGTGCCAGTCAGGGGCTGCGGGGCGCCCAATGATGGTGCGTTGCCGCCTTGAGTGAAAAACACATCGGGCCAGCCATCGAGATCGACGTCCAGCACGGCGACGCCGCCCCCGGTAAACTCAAACAGCCGCGTTGTGTCAGATCCGGCAACCGCCGCGTCCTCGAACTGAAACTGAAGACCGCTGGCTTCCGTGTCATCTTGAAACACAATCGGGACAGCTTGGCCAGAGAATGTTTGTGAAATCCGGCTTCTCAATTGCTGCCAATCTGGCAACGGGTACGAGGAAAAACTCTGACCCGCAATCCAGTTGTGCAGTTGCGAAAAGCGCTGGTCAATCGGAAGGATACCGGTCTGAATTACAGATTTCTGCATCTTAGGCCATGTGGCATCAGGGTATGCCAGCGCTGCGATCTCACACCAGGCGACGGTTTCCCGCAGGCAGTGAAGTTTTGCCGCGGCGTTTGCCGCAACTCCCAGTTGTTGCTCGGTCGGAAACTCCGACGTATGAATCTGACGGCAGATGTTTTCGTAATCGCGGATCGCCGCGCTGCGCTCCCGCAGGATTGCAGCAGTACGAACAGTGGCAACAGAGGCTTTGTGCTCGGGCGAATCATGTGGACTACTTTTTACGATGAAACGGCACCAGCTTGACGGATTCCAGTTCAGATTTACCTTCGACAATTCGATACGCCTGATCTGACGCAACGTGGTGAAACATCTGGGTGGTATCGGAGGTTGGCCAATAGACTTCCAGCGTATCGATTACCGCGGCGTTTCCTGAACCGACAGATTGTCGCAGCGGATTCGCGCCGAAACTGCTGCCGCTGGTCACGTCTTTATAAATCGACCGTGTCGCGCCGTCTTCTGTAATCTGCAGGCGAATCTTCGCTCCGATGGCACAGCGATTGGACGTCGTGCCTTCCAGTTTGAGTGTCACGGAATGCTGATCGCTTCCCGGATTCTCAAACAACGCATCCACATTGCGATCTGCCGGATAGGCTCCGCCAAGCTGCACATAAACGTCCTGATCGCCGTCATTGTCGAAGTCGGCAAACGACACGCCATGTCCCTTTTGCAGATGCCCGAACCCGCCGGACATAGTCACATTCGTAAACTTCGCACCCCTTTGTTGTGATACATGATGTTCGGGCGCAGTTCGGAAAACTGAGTGTTCCCCGTGGCCAGATAGAAGTCGAGAAAGCCGTCGTTGTCCAGATCACCGAAGTTCGATCCCATGGGTTCGGCAGGATCGATCAGATTGCGATCTTTTGCGACTTCCTCAAATGTGCCATCCCCCCGATTACGCCACAGCTTCATCATGTGAAACCGCATGCTCGTATCGATGACGCCTACCGGCCCGGAATTGCAGCCCACATAGATATCCAGTTCGCCATCGTTGTCGAAATCCCAGAACCATGTCGCACAACTACTGGGAGGTTCCGTTATCCCAAGCTGTCCAGCAAGGTCGGTGAACGTGCCGTCCCGATTATTGCGCTACAGCTTGTTATCGCCTCGCAGCGAGAGAAAGAGATCCGGATAACGGTCCTTATTGTAGTCTCCCCAGACAGCTCCCATGGAAAATCGTTCGTCGGCAACGCCAGCCTGCTGAGCCACATCAACAAACCTGCCATTGCCTTCGTTGCGGAACAACTGACAGGGGGCAATGACCTGTTCGGACGTCTCATTGGCCACATACAGATCCAGATCGCCGTCATTGTCGAAATCTGCCCAGCCAGCTGACTTCGTTGGAAACGCGAATTCGCCGAGCCCACTCGCAAACGTTACGTCCGTGAATTTCAGATTGCCATCGTTTCGCAGCAGAGAATTCGGATGCAGACCATTCTCCGCCAGCCACGCTCCCCGCATAATGAACACATCCAGGTCGCCGTCGTTGTCGAAATCTGCCTGATTCAGATTGAGTCCGCCGTAGAAGCCTTCCAGTCCGGCCGCTTCCGTGACATCAGTGAACTCACCATTGGCATCATTGCGAAAAACACGAGTCTGCCCCGCGACATCCCAGGTGCAGGTGACGATATCCAGATCCAGGTCATTATCAAAATCATCGACAATCACACCGCCACACAGGTTGAAGGTATCCAGGCCCAGGTCCGGCAGAATGTTGCGGAAGACCGGAAACGCTTCTTCCGGTTCGAAGACACTCTTCGCCACAAGGAACTCGGGCGGCACTTTGTCGGGAAATTCTCCCAGCGTCATGTACGCAATATTGATCAGCCACCGCGCGCTTTCATCGACTTCCAGACGTTCTTCTGCGTCGGTCGATGCGGGATATTCCAGCGTCCTGCGAAAGTGCTCGATGGCGTTTCGAGACCCTCGATCCTTCGTATGAATTCCGTCGCCCTTGATGGGAACGATGCAGCTGTCCGCCGTATTCCGCTGGCAGCAGTTTTCCGTTTCACCCAGTCGCAGCCATGCAATACCCAGCTGGTAGTGAGTCCTCTTGGCCGTCAGATCTTTGTCGCTGGTTTTCGGCACAAGACTCAACGCCGTCTCCAACTGTTCGATCGCCTGTTCTTCGTGCCCGAGACGAAGTTCCGCGATCCCCAGGTCCAGATGAAACCGCCACTGCGAATCGACTCCCAGGCGTTCGACATATCCCGGCACTGTCATCATGCTTCGCATTTCACGAACTTTGCGATCACCGACAAATGGACTCTGGTCTTTGCTCGACGCCGCAATTCGCGCCAGCACGTCGCGCATCTTCTGATGCCCGGCATCGACACTGACAGCTTCTGCAATCCCGCCTGCTGGCATTGTCGTGGGCGCTTCATTCTTCCCGCAGCCCGGCAGGACCATGGCCAGGGAGATGCTAGGCAGCATCGGTAGATTTTTCAGTTTCGGAAACAAAGTGTAACTTGACTGCAACATGGTTCTCTCGGCACTTGATTAAGCTGCAAACGCGAGCGGCAGAAAAGAATTTACCGTAGCTGAATTCGTGAAGTTTCAGATCTTTCCTGAGTTTTCACAGATTCAGCTGCGTGGCCAGGACAGCGTCATCCGCTGATCGCTCAGAAGGTCCACTGTGACCAAGTGGGTAACTTATGCGAGAATTGTGGGCGCAAAGGCCAGCGCAGTTCAAGTCACAATGTGAGCCGGGCAGCGTATGCCGCCGAACACTGTGATTCGTGCCTACGGATGAGCGAAACAACGCGACGCAATCGGCGTATGTCACCCCTGCTGGCAAAACCACGACAATCCCAGTGGATCTCAGCCGTCGGAGCGACTGAACTCCGTAGGCGACATCGCTCCGCCGACTCGCATTCCTGTCAATCCACACCGCGAGACAAGCAAACTCGGATGATGGCTTGAATGACCACAGCGGGCCAGTTTGTGAATTTGTAGGG
Source organism: Planctomycetota bacterium (assembly GCA_031416875.1). GTDB lineage: Bacteria > Planctomycetota > Planctomycetia > Planctomycetales > Planctomycetaceae > SXXK01. The sequence continues at coordinate 8,926 of JANOUN010001009.1, forward strand.
TGTGACAAGCGGCAGCGCAGGCACACCATGTCTGTGATTCGGTGTGCCTGCGCGTTGCTTGTCACACCCTACAACCTGCGAATTGCCAATCACTGGCCGACCTTGCTTGAATGACCAGTGACGGTTGCAAGTTTCCTGCAACGTGTTATCTTCGCCGGCACGGGAAGCAATCTCATTAAGCAATCAGGCGCAGGCAACGTACGGGAGTGATTTCATGGACATGACAGGTCACTGGGGGGGGGCTGGATAATTTGTTTTCACTGGCAACATGGGAAGAGACACCTGCTGCTCGCCGTGTTCGTTCGAGTGTGGATCGAACTTCCCGGAGAAAACGCTGCAGTCGGGCCAATCGGGCGATTGAAGTGCTGGAATCGCGACAACTGCTGACGGCTCCGCCAGCGAGTGCACCAGAATTCTTTCCGGCTCTCAACCAGACGTTTACTGATTTTCTCAACACTGCAAACACGGAATCGAACGCGGCGATTACTGATGCGGTTACAGATCCGATTTCAGAATTGAACGGTTCACTGACTGATGCTCGCAACCAGGTTTTGCAGAATCCAATGCTGGCGAATGTTGCGTCTTCCGTGACGTCTCAGATTTCGTCGTTGCCAATGAATGTCGGCACGCTCTATTCAACAATCGGTGCCATTCCGAACGCCGATGCCATTTGGTCTTGGGACCATCACATCCACTTCAGATGTGGCTGGCAGCTATTGGGCGTATGGTTTGACGGGCAGTTTAGACTACAGCACACCATCGCAGACAGGATCAGCCAATGGTTTTCTATCGGTGTACGTGCCCGCGTCCGGCGATGATCCTGTGTCGATTCTGAATGCATCCGCAGAGTTAACCGTCGTGTACGGAGGACCGCCATCGATTCGCGTGGATGCAACGCGATCAAAGATTTTTGCGAACGGAGATTCAGAAAACTGGGTGACGCATATCATCACTGTTCTCGCGGACTACGAACACAGTGACCAAACTGGAACCAACGTCGCCAGCGGATTCGCCTACGCACTCTCGGAGAAGTATTACGTCGGATCCGTCGTCGCAGAATATACCCCCGTCGTCGGACCGTCCAGCACAGCCGCACACATGTTCGGGACGTTGCCCACTTTGTCCAG
>JANOUN010001010.1:0-2969 GCA_031416875.1 Planctomycetota bacterium
GTCTTCGACTGGCTCACTCGAAACTCCTTTTTGCATGTCCGTGGTTATGGCCTGTGTTGATGCAATAACACCGGATTTCAAAAGGAGTTTCGTTTTTTCTCCTCCGATTGTGCGATCGGCGGTCACTTGATTGAGGACTAGTTGGTGACCTTCACTGCGTGAATATCAAGACTCTTGTATCGAACGATGGTTTTTCGATCGGCTCCCCCTGTATGAATCAGGGCTCGCAGAAAGCCGTCCGGCACCGGATCAGTGCCAATCGTCATCGCTCCCAGAACGATGGGAGTTGACTTTTCCGATTCCTGAAAGATCTGATAGATCACGGCTCCTCGTCGAGTCAGTCGCAGGAGTTTTGCAGCGGACGCCTTTGACGACTGAAGTTCCTGATAATCGAGACTGCCATCCGGACGCGCGCGGCGTCGCTGAGTCTCTGCCGTCCGATGACCATCGGTGTCGATGGAGTATTTAATCTCGCTCACCGATTTGAGAGCGTCAAAGTCACAAACTGGCCAGCTGTGCGAGAACAACGGCACTGTCGCATGGTCGGTTTTTCCAAACGTTTTTCTGTAGGATGGACATTCATGTCCGTCGTTTTGCCCGGGAACTCTGCCCAGGCGAAGATTCGACCTGAATCAGCTGAATTTCCTCACTGGGACCGTTCTGGCGAATCTCTCGGACATGAATGTCCAAGCTACGGGAATCGCACTCGACTCACAGAACCAGGCGACGGGCGACGTTATAGACCCGTTTTTCAAAACGTCCATCTGTTCGCATGAAAAGTCATTGGGAGCCGCTAGACTTTGTCTGCACCAGGTGATTTTTCGGCAGAAACACAGACGGATTGCGATTTTTATGAACCAACGGCAGGACTTGTGTCAGCTTGAAAAGCTGCGTTGTACGATTCTGGCAAACTCCCGCGAAGCGTCACGTCTCGTGGCCACTGAAATTGCAACGCTGATCCGAAGTCGCAAAGCCGCAGGAAAACCGGCCGTGCTGGGCCTGGCAACGGGCTCCACGCCGACCAGCATCTATGCCGAACTGGTCCGCATGCACAAGGACGAAGGTCTGTCGTTCGCGAACGTCGTGACCTTCAATCTCGACGAATACTATCCGATGCAGCCGGAAGACCTACAAAGCTACATGCGGTTCATGAAGGAACATCTCTTCAATCACATTGATATCAAGCCCGAAAATTTGCATGTGCCGGACGGCACCATTCCGATTGAAAGCATCGGCGACTATTGCCGCGACTACGAAGCACAGATTGCCGCATCGGGCGGGATCGACATTCAGCTGCTGGGGATTGGCCGCACCGGTCATATCGGCTTCAACGAACCTGGTTCCGATCAGTCGACGCGCACGCGCATGATCACGCTGGACAGTGTCACCCGGATTGATGCGGCGAGTGATTTCTTCGGCGCGGAAAACGTCCCGCGGCGCGCGATCACGATGGGCGTCGGCACGATTCTGGATGCGCGAAGGATCATCCTCCTGGCGTTTGGCGAAAACAAATCCGTGATTATCGCCAAGACCGTGGAAGGGGATGTCACACCATCCATCCCGGCGACATTCCTGCAGCGACATCCCAACACGGATGTGCTGCTCGATGCGGCTGCGTCTGCAGCTCTGACTCGCACGCGACTGCCATGGCTGGTGAGCAACGTGCAATGGGAACCATCCATCATTCGCCGCGCAGTGATCTGGCTGTCGGAGAAGATGAGCAAGTCGATCCTGAAACTCACAGATTCGGACTACAACGAAGAAGGTCTGCAGGATCTGCTGGCGGAGTACGGTTCGGCCTATGAAATCAATCTGACCGTCTTTCGTCATCTGCAGAGCACGATCATTGGCTGGCCGGCTGGTAAACCTGCACACAAAAAACGCCCCGGAGACCGGCCTCAGCCGTTTGACCATATTTTCCCGAAACGGATTCTCTGTTTTTCGCCGCATCCGGATGACGATGTGATCTCGATGGGGGGCACGCTGATTCGCCTGGCGGCTCAGGGGCATGACGTCCACATTGCTTATCAGACGTCCGGGAACATCGCCGTCTTCGATGACGATGCCATTCGGTTCACGGAATTCGTCTCAGATTATTGCGCGGCGTTCGGTCTGTTGTCGGACCGCATCCGAAACCTGGAAGATCACGTGGAAGAGTATCTGAAAAAGAAACAGCCCGGGCAGATCGACAGCAAAGAGATTCAGCAGATCAAGGGTCTGATCCGTCGTGGAGAAGCGCGTGCCGGTGCTCGCTGCTGCGGCGTTCCCAATGAGAAGCTGCATTTTCTCGATATGCCGTTTTATGAAACGGGCGGCGTGAAGAAGAAACCGCTCGGACCAGATGACATCAAGATTCTGGTGGACCTGATGCGAGGATTTAAGCCGCATCAGATCTATGCGGCGGGCGACTTGTCAGACCCGCATGGAACGCACCGCACCTGTCTGAAAGCCATTATTCTTGCCTGCGATGAATGCCGGAACGACGAGTGGTATGCAGAAAGCGAAGTCTGGCTGTACCGCGGTGCATGGCAGGAGTGGCCCGTGCATCAGATTGAAATGGCGGTCCCGCTCAGCCCTCAGGAAGTCAAGCAAAAGCGAAACGCGATCTTCAAGCACGAATCTCAGAAAGACCGCGCTTTGTTTCCGGGTGCCGACATGCGGGAATTCTGGCAGCGTGCCGAATCCCGCAACGCCGACACCGCCGGCAAGTACGACCAGCTCGGCCTTGCGGAATATGAAGCCATCGAAGGCTTCGTCCGCTGGGACGGTGCGTGGGGGCTGAATGATTAGAGGCCGGAGTCGCCGTCGTGCTCTGTCGGCAAAAGTCCATTCCGGCAGACTCATCTTTACCCGGAAAAAGTTACAAGTCTTAGCACAATTTACAAAGCTCGTGATCGTGGATCAGCGGATTTGCTGTGATTTAGCAGTTGGCGCTGATTGGCGTCGGTATTGCGGTATGTCCGGGAGTT
>JANOUN010001011.1:0-6878 GCA_031416875.1 Planctomycetota bacterium
GGATTTTGAGACAGGCGTGGAATACCACATGGTTCATGTGCTTGCGATGCTGGCAACCGGATTGCTGATGCTGCATCAGCCGTCGCGTTGCCTGAGCGTCGCCGCATGGTGTTTTCTCGGCGGCATCGTCTTGTTTTCCGGCGCATTGTACGTGCTGGTAATCGGCGGTCCGCGCTGGCTGGGAATTCCCTGGGGCATGGTGGCTCCTGTCGGCGGAACGCTGCAGTTGATCGGGTGGCTGGCACTGACGTCGGGTGCGTTCCGAATGAAAGTTGCTGCGTGATGACTTCGTCCGTCCCATTCTTTTCCGCAGTGATGTGTTGCGTCATGATCCTGCCTGGAAATACAGCTCTCGCGTTTCAAAGTCAGGTAAAATCAGTCGTGACATCCAATCGCTACCAGCGACCCCCGAAAGAAATCACCGACATTTTGGATGTGGGGCCAACGCCCGGAATCTCGCTCAATCCAACTCGCGAATTTCTCCTGTTGATCGAACGCGCGAATTATCCGCCCATCGAAGATCTCGCGGCGCCGATGCTGAAACTGGCGGGCTTGCGAATCAATCCGCTCACGAACGGACCGCACCTCGCGCCGCGCAGTACGGGTTTGATTCTGCAAACGATCACGAGCGGTGAGCAGCGACGGATTGTGGTTCCGGCAGGCTCCAACATCGGTTTTCAAGGTTGGTCGCCGGACGGAAAATCACTGGCATTCACCATCACGACGAACAGCGCAATTCAGTTATGGGTCGCGTCGGTCGAAGATGCCGTGGCGCGGCAGATCGAGGGACTGACAATCAACGGATCGTACGGCGTGCCCGTCCAGTGGTTGCCTGACAGCACAGGGCTCCTCGTGCAGGCACTTGTCAGTGACCGCGGCACGCCACCGGGACAACCGAAGGCTCCGCTGGGACCCGCAATTGAAGAAAGTTCCGGGCGATCCGGGCCGGTGCGGACGTATCAGGATCTGCTGCAGAACTCACACGACGAAGATCTGTTTGCATATTACGGTCGTTCCCAACTGGCAGTCGTTGATCTCGCCACGAAGTCCGCTGAGTCGATTGGATCTGCCTCACTGTTTGCGTCGGTTGAAATTTCGCCGAATGGTGAGCACATTCTGGTGATTCAGATCAAGCACCCGTTTTCGTATCTGTTTCCGGCGAACCGCTTCCCTCAGTCGATTGAAGTCTGGAACCGTCGCGGCGAATCGAAGTACCTGGTCGCATCACTTCCCTTGCAGGATAACATCCCGATTGAAGGTGTTCCGACCGGTCCGCGTTCCGTCACATGGCAACCGAATCAGCCTGCGACGCTGTCGTGGATGGAAGCGCTGGATGAAGGCGATCCGCGGAATACCGTGCCGCATCGTGATCGGGTATTAAGTCTTGCCGCACTGTTTGATTCTGCTCCGACTGAACTTGTGCGCACCGCACAGCGCTGCACGGGAATCCTGTGGGGTGAGAAAGATGGCCTGGCGCTGGTACGCGACTATGATCGCGACCGCCGCTGGACCCGCACGCTGCAGATCAATACTGAGCACCCGGATGTGACTCCGGCATTGATCTGGGAACGGTCAGTCAACGATCGCTATGGCGATCCCGGAACTCCGATCAGCCGACTTCTGCCCAACGGTCAAAGTGTGATGTGGCAGCATGGCGATTTCCTGTTTCTGCGCAGCACCGGCGCCACACCGAAAGGCGATCGTCCGTTTCTGGATCGATTCGATCTGACGACGCGCGAGACACATCGTCTTTTCGCCTGCGGTGATGAAAGTTACGAGTCGGTCGTGGCATTGATTGCTGATGATGGTTCGCAGTTTATCACACAGCATGAATCTCCGCTCAATCCTCCCAACGTGTTTCTGTATGCCCCCGGACAGGCGCGCAGAGCACTGACAGACTTCCCGGACCCGATGCCGCAGCTGCGGAGTATTCAAAAAGAACTGGTCACGTACGAACGCAGCGACGGCGTTCCGCTTTCGTTCACGTTGTATCTGCCACCCGGACATCAGAAAGGCAAGCCTCTGCCGACGATCGTGTGGGCGTATCCACGTGAATTCAATGATCCGTCGACGGCGGGTCAGGTGTCTGGTTCCACGAATCGCTTCACTTCGATCAGTGGAATTTCGCATCTGTTCCTGCTGACGCAGGGATACGCCATTCTGGACGAAGCCACGATCCCGGTCGTGGGCAGCCCTGAAATTGCCAACGACACATTTATCGAACAGGTCGTGGCGAGTGCTCAGGCGGCGATCGATAAAGCGGTCGAAATGGGCGTCACCGATCGCGATCATGTCGGTGTGGGCGGGCACAGTTACGGAGCTTTCATGACGGCAAATCTGCTGGCACATTCAACGATGTTTCGAACCGGCGTGGCCCGCAGCGGCGCTTACAATCGCACGCTCACACCGTTCGGTTTTCAAAACGAACGCCGCACGTTCTGGGAAGCTCCGCAGATCTACATGACGATGTCACCCTTCGCGGCAGCGCACAAAATCAAAACGCCAATTTTGCTGATCCATGGCGAAGCGGACAACAATCCCGGCACGTTTCCCATTCAGAGCGAACGCCTTTATCACGCCATCCGCGGCAACGGCGGCACCGTTCGCTACGTCACACTTCCTCATGAATCCCACGGCTATGTCGCCCGTGAATCAGTGGAACACACACTGTGGGAAATGGTGACGTGGTTTGACCGGTACGTGAAGGCGGAAAAAGAATAGTTCGACGAATAGAATGGTTATGGAAAACCTGTGCTCTCCGTCGCATAATGAATGCAGGTTTTGTTAGTGGTTCTAAATCTCTGATGCCAGGCCGCGTGCGGCAGGGTTCGCTTTCATCAGGCTGCCAACAATCAGCACCTTGGCTCCTCGGACGGGATGACGTTTGAGATCAACCAGTGCGCGATTCGCGTCCTCAAGTGCATACGTTTGCACGGACGGTCGAATCGGAATCCTCGCGGCAATCCTGAGGAAGTCGCGGATATCAGCATGCGTGACGTTTGCAACCGTCTTGATCTCTCGTTCCATCCACAGATGCTCGTGGTAATTCAGTCTCAGCAACTGATCTCGATCGGCGTCTTCCTTCCGGATCGCATTGATGACCAGCCGCCCGCCGGGGGCAAGACTGGCCAGTGATTCCAACACGGGCTTCCAGGCAGGAGTCGTGTCGATGATCGCGTTCACAGGAGCTGGAGGACGATCGGAAATGTCGCCAGCCCAGTTGGCCCCCTGCTCCATCGCGAAATTGCGGGATGACTTGTCACGGGCAAACACATATACCGGTGATTTTGGAAACAGGTGGCGAGTCAGCTGCAGGACAAGATGTGCCGAACCGCCAAAACCAGTGAGCCCCAGCGATTGACCATTCACCAGTTGCGTCAGTCGCAGAGCCCTGTATCCCACGGCACCAGCGCACAGCAACGGAGCTGCCTCAGCATCCGAGAATACGTCCGGGATCGGATGCGCATAATGCTCCGGCACCGTCATATATTCCGCATAGCCGCCATTGACATCGCGGCCAGTTGCAAGGAACAGCGGACTGAGATTTTCGTCAGCGTCGCCTGAGGAAGAGTGAATCCAGCCCACACCGACTCGCTGTCCGCATGACAGACCGATGACTCCTGCGCCGAGAGATTCAACGACGCCGACAACCTCGTGTCCAGGGACAACAGGAAAACGCGGCGGAGGCGTTCGGCCTTCAATTTCGTCCAGTTCCGTATGACAGACACCGCACACAAGCACACGCAGCCGAACTTCGCCGTACGCCGACTCTGGCAGCGGCAATTCGGTCAACTCCAGCGGTGCGTCATGATCCGCAACGGAAGCAGTTCGTGTGAGAACCATCGCCTTCATTGTTCGACATCTCCCTCGGGAAGTGTGAATCGTGGGATAAGCTTCCAGCTTGTCATTGCTTTCAAAAAACAGGGAGTTTTCATCAATTGATGCCAGGCCGGAAGCCTGGCCCACGGGAAATCCTGACTAAAACAACACTCCCCTTGTCCGCACGGAGAACCGGTATGCCGCCCCGTCCGCCGGAGCAATTGATTCGGCTCCTTATTCAGGATGTTTCCTGCTTGTCTTCCGGCGGGCCTCCGGACGACGGCCGGAAAAGTCGCCTGCCGGCGAGTTGCCCGAGGACGATCCCGACGCCGGTCATGATGCTGAACGCAACCAGCCCCGGCCAGAACCCGCCCAGGTCGGGACGCCACAGCAGGGCGCCGGCCGAGCCGACCGCGCCCCCGACCCCGCCGGCGATTCTGACCTGCCAGTTGCTCCGGCCGTCCGGACCTGATCGTTCACCATTCCCCATGTTCATGCCTCCTCCGGCGAACGAATTGCGATCTCTGCGGCGGCATGGATGCCGACGCAGAAATCGTGCGTTGAACATTTCCGCCTCGTGGATTGGGCGCAAGTCTGCGGAATCAATCGAGGTCACTCAGCGGGACGACTGAGTCTACCAGGTGACGAAGGGCTTGTCACCTCGATATTCCTGGCGGTTGCGCTTTGGGTCGCGGCGATTGGTGCAGTTGTAGGGCGGGTGAAAGATCCGTCGGCAGCGTTGTGGTCTCGGCCGCAACGCTGCTTTTCTCGTCTTGCCGAACTTTCATTTGTCCCACCCATGCCTCCCAAAACCTCTGCCGCAGGCAGTGTGCATGTGCGGAAGCGACTGTCGGCATGGTTGACACGCGGTAAAAAAGGTCCCAAGTCAGCGGGCTTGAGTCGCTCCATGCACTCGCGGTGGACACGTCGTCCATAAGCCGGAAAGGAAATGTTATTCATCCAAAAACGGTGGCAAGTCCAGCTTCGATGCAATCCCGGGTTCGTCGTATTTTGGCATTCTGGAATGGCCGAAGCCAGGCATAGGGAGTAAGATTATGGTTGCCGTCCACAAAGGAGAAATGGCCATGCAAGACACCGAAACAACTTCAGTCGCACAGGCAGCTCGGGTAGTTTTCGAGACCATCAAACCGCAACTCGAAGCCGACCACATGAACCAGTTCGTTTCGATCGAACCGGAGTCAGGGGAATATTTTATAGGAGCCACATTGAGCAGTGCGATAGGAGCATCACGGCTAAAATATCCTGAGAGGCTGGTGCATACTTTTCGGATCGGTCATCGAGCTGCCGTCCATTTCGGAATGCATACGCGATGATCGGAAAAGTCGATCAGTCTGGCAGCGCATTGTTGGAAATCAAAATTGTTACGGACCGATATCCGTCAGGAACGACGATAACTGCCTGGATTGATACAGGCTTTACCGGAGATTTTGTGCTACCCGATCTTTTGGTTCAACAATTGGGCCTCCAGGTATCAGGTTCAATCGATGGTATTTTGGCAGACGGCTCTCAAACGGAGTTGAAAACCTACCACTGTCGCCTGAGTTGGTTTGGTAGTGAACGTTCGTTGGAAGTGATTGCAAATAGCGGCGACGTGACTTTGTTGGGAGTGGGGTTGCTTCTCGCAATGGAACTCAGAGTTGATTACACAAACCTCGTCGTATCGCTTCTGCCATCGGCGAAGAAATCCTGATTCGACGAACGACGGCGATCAGGGGGCACATTTTCCTTTGTCAAGTGTCTGGCACCGGCGGTGCCTGCTCAAGACGAACGCCACCATTCACCAGGCCGCGGCAAATGACATTGATCTCAAGAAACCGCGCGGCCCGCAGCTCCGCGTGCGACGTATCATAAAAGGGCACATTGTACTTTAATGATTAAGTAGAATGTCCCATTTTTTCCTGCCCTTGCGAAACGGACGACTCTACCGCAGCGAGGTTTGAACAGGCGTGCCATCCGCCACGAACGTAATCACACCGCGATTTACGCGCACCTGCACATCAGCCACGTCTTTGTCGATGTTGGCAACAGTCACTCCGTCCACGATTAGAGAAGTTGGCTGTACAAGGATCTTCTTTCCCGCCGTTTCAATCGTCGCCGTGTCGGAGGAAAACGTTGACGAAAGCGAAATCGAGTCTGAGTGGGTCATTACGCTACGTCCAGACGGAAGCGTGCCGCCAGCGGAACCACCGGCGAACATCGCAGCTCCGAGTACGATGGTGATTGCGAGTAGAGGAATACCGATTAGAAGCGATTTGATTCGAGGTTTTGACACGCGGTTCCTCCGAGTTTGTGGTATTGAAACTCTGCGAGGAATCCCAGTTTCTGTTGTTTACGTCAAGATCAACTGACGAAAATTCCAGTCATCTCCACTCAGTTTGAGGTAGCAGTCCTCTGGGAATCGGGATCATCTAAAGTCGAAGGGGAATTTATCACAACTCGACATGCATGGCTCTTGGTCACTGATCAGGACGATTGAACAGCAGGTCCATGATCTCTATCCATTCCGCGATGATCGTCGGTGTCTCTTCTACCAGGTCTCGGCAATGCTGCATGCGGGCCTCGTTGGTGTCGCAAATGACCTGGATGATATTGTTCACCTGCTTTGCAACTCGCCTTCCCTCGCGCCCGAGTTCCTTCACGCGCAATTCGTGTTCTTCCTCCAGCCTGAGCAGCACCTGCTCGAACTCCGAACGAACCCGATCCGGATGGCCGGTTTTCCGATAGTGCCGGATGAGGGCCGCGATCATGTCTTTCTTTTCCTGATCGAGGCGGGTCTTCTTGACGGATTGCCAGGCCATTCGGACCTGCAGCCACGCCATCTCAAGCTTCGGCTGAGATTTCAGCATCGGTTCATTCATGGGGCATTCTTTCGCTTCTTCTTTCCGGATTTCGCAACGCAAGGGACAGGACAAGTTTGTGCATAAGTTGTGTGTCTCCAGTCTGAACGAAGTCTATTCCCATTTCGTTCCGGATTGAATTGACATTGCAGGCGAAACGCCGCGAGCAGTATTTTCGCCGACAGAACGTACCAATCACGG
>JANOUN010001012.1:0-6598 GCA_031416875.1 Planctomycetota bacterium
GTCACCTGAGAGCATGATTATACGTTGTATGCCAAGCTGTCTTAAGCGGGCGATGACGGATTTTGCCGCTTCTCGCGGTGTGTCCATCAACCCGAGGACTCCGAGATACGTTTCGCCGCGTCGGACGATCATCGTGGTTCGCCCGCTCGCCTTTAGCTTCTGCACCGATTCACGCAGAGCATCCGGCATTGGCGGTCCGTCGACTTCGGCGAACAAACTCTCGCTGCCGATGTACACCATCTGGCCATCGACAGCGGCTTTGACTCCACGGCCTGTGATGCTCTGCACGTCATGAGCTTCGGGTAGTCGAGAGTCCAGAGTCCAGAGTCGAGAGTCGAGAGTCCAGAGTCGGAGTTTGGCTCTTGACTCTCTCGACTCGCCTCTCGTCTCTTCTTTCCGTCGCGGACAACCGCCGCAGCCAGTGGGTGGTCGCTGAGTTTTTCGACGGCCACGGCAACTCGCAACAACTCGTCTTCGGCGATGCCGTCGAAACTGACCACGTCGGTCAGACGCGGTTTGCCCTCAGTCAATGTGCCGGTCTTGTCAAACGCGATCGCGCCGAACGTTCCCAGGTTTTCCAGCGGCCCGCCACCTTTGATCAATACGCCGCCGCGAGCCGCGCGGGCGATTCCGCTCAGGACGGCACTTGGCGTTGAGATGGCCAGTGCACAGGGACTGGCTGCGACCAGCACCGCCATGGCCCGGTAGAACGAAGCGCTGAAGGATTCATCGATCACGGTCCAGGCAAACAGCAGTACTACAACGAGCGCGATCGCTCCGGGAACAAACCAGCGTTCGAACTTGTCAGTGAAAAGCTGCGTGGGGGACTTTTGCGTCTCGGCCTCATTCACCATTTGAACGACGCGGGCCAGCGTGGATTCACTGGCGAGTTTGGTCACCTGAATCTCCAGAGCGCCGCTGCCATTGATCGTGCCGGCGAACGCGCGAAATTGCGGATCGAGCCGATCGGGATTCGCAGCCGCCTTCTGCGCGTCATCGACGGCACGCTTGTCCACAGGCACGCTTTCGCCGGTAATCGGGGCCTGATTGACGCTCCCCTCCCCTTTAATTACGAACCCATCGGCGGGCAGCCGTTCGTTCGGTTTGATGATCACCACGTCACCCAGCCGGAGTTGCTCCACCGGCACCTCCGTGGTGTTGCCCTCACGTCGGACGACTGCGGTTTGGGGCGCGAGTTCGGCGAGAGCTTCGATCGCCCGTTTGGCTCGCCCCATCGCATAGTTTTCCAGCGAGTGTCCGATACTGAACAGAAACAGAAGCAGCGCACCTTCGAACCATTCTCCGAGCGTGGCGGCACCAATGGCTGCGACCAGCATCAGGAAATCAATTTCAAAGCGTCTGGCGAGGATGTTCTCGAACGCTTCGAGGAATGTGAAATAGCCGCCGAAAAAGTAGGCCGCCAGATAGCAACCGAACGGGATCCACGGCGAGATGCTGGTCCATGACAGCAGCCATCCGATGAGCAGCAGCCCTCCGCAGATCGCGGCAAAAATCAACTCGGTATTTTCGCCAAGGATTCCTCCATGTTGGTGATCGTGTTCTTTCTCGGCAGGCTTGCCTCCGGTTTCCGCAGCTTCGAAGGGCGGCCGCTTTTTCTCCTCTGCGATGTTTCGGACACCGATCTTTTGTATCTCTGTTCGAATGGCTTCTTCGTCGGTTGCCTGGCGATCAAACTCGATGCGCAGCACGCCCGCCGGAGACGCTGCGGCTTCCAGCACACCGGCGATTTGTCGCACTCGCGCCTCGACCGTGCGGGCCCGGCGGGCGTGCATCGGCTTCGACTTCAGTTGCAAGTGCCCGAACCGTTCGGCAAGCGCCATCCCGGCTCGTTGGGCCAATTCCCGAACCTCAGCAATCGAAACCTGATCGGCATCAAAGTGGATACAGATCTGCCACTTAGACTCCCCGAGCACGTCGGTGACGTGTGCATCAGTAACTCCATCTTTTGCTTTGAGCAGGTCGATGAGTCGCTGGACGCACGCATCACTACGATCCGGAATTTCCGGCAGCAACAGGCCAAGTTTTAACTGTGTCTTGCGAGCCACGTTTTCTACCTTAGTGTTTGTGCCCGTCGTCGTGCTTGTGATCAGCGTCGTGATCGTGTTCGATCTTGCCGGAGTACGACTTGCCATTGATCACAACCACCAGTTTTGCTGCGGTATCGTGATTGTCGAGGTCTGAGGCAAGTTCTTCATCCTTGAGTGAAAAGTGTGATGACTTGCCTTCCGGGTCTGCAGAATCGCGATCGGCGGGCAACTTAAACTGTTCGGCTTTGCCATCGTGTGTGATGTTGATCGTCAGTTCCGTGGCATCAATAGGTACTGCAGCCTTAGCGGCACTGTCGAGAATATAGACGGATACACTTCCTCCATCGCCATGCACAATTTCCGCGTGAAATTCTTCATTCCCAAGCTCCACCAAATCGCCATGATGCGGCCCTTCGCTGGGATGAGCATGCTCGGCATGTGACCCGGCTTCAGGTGGACCGTCGGTGACCACAGGAGACGCGCCGCTCGCAGGCGAAGAATCAGAACCCGACTCACTGCATCCAGCCAGCCAGAGAAAGCTGAGACCTGCAAGCGGCAGGCACAGGACTCGCAACGATCGAAATTGCACTTGAAAACGAATCATAGAATATCTCTCACAAGAAACAGAAAAACAGCCCTTCCGCTGATAACGCATCAGCGGAAGAACTGCGATTACACCATTGGAATCGAGCCAAAATTCGCGGACGACGATTTCAGGCCGCTTCAGAACGAACGCCCGACTCCTCACGAATTGTACCATCCCGAAGCACAAGCCTTCGTCCGGCACGTGCCGCCGCTGCCAGATCGTGGGTCACCATGACAATGGTACGGCCCTCGGAATGGCAATCATCAAATGCTTTAAGGACCACTTCTCGACTGTCTGGATCCAGATTTCCAGTTGGTTCATCCGCCAAAATAATCTGCGGATCATTCACAAGTGTTCTGGCCAGTGCCACTCGCTGTTGTTGACCGACGCTCAGTTCCGATGGTTTATGGTTCAGTCGGTCCCCTAAGCCGAAACGACGCAGCATGGTCGTTGCCAACGATTCCTGCATGTCCCGAGCGTCGCCGTTTAAGCCTAATGGAATCTGAACATTCTGCAATGCGGTCAAGTACGGGATCAGATTGAATGTCTGAAACACAAATCCCATTTGTCTGAGTCGAATCACCGAACGCGCGGTAACGGTTTGGTCATACAGCGACCAGTTATCCAGAAAGATTCGACCGGCAGTCGGCGACAGCATTCCGCCCAACAGTGACAGCAGTGTTGTTTTACCGCTCCCACTGGGACCAACGACAGCGACATATTCACCTGCCTGAATCTGCAGGTGCTCGCATTGGAGTGCAGTCACGGTCTGACCGTGGCGGACGTACGTGCGAACGACATTTTCGAGTCTGATCATCGATCACACCTCCTGAAAACAAAGACAAGGATCCAGTTTCGCTGCCTGACGAGCGGGAAACCAGGCTGCCAAAACAGCGACAACCGTTGCCGCAATAATTGCCAGTACTGCCAGACTCCACAGCGGTGTGATCGCAACTCCCGCCCATTGCGGGCCAGCGATCATTGCTGTCGCGAGCCCCAGCAAGCAGCCAATCATTCCGGCGGTCACACCAAGGATCATGGCCTTCATCAGGAATAGCCTGAGCACGAAACCTGGAGTTGCCCCGATCGCCATGAGTGTCCCGATTTCTCGTCGCCGTTCTCGAACATTGGCCGCAATCGCACTGGCGAGACTTGCTCCACCAACGACGACCAGAATGCCCAGCACAAACCACGAGGTTCCGGCCATCAGTCGATTGACGCCAACCTGTGTCTGAACAACCTGCGATACCGTGACGACCCGGGCATTCGGCAGCAGCTTGCTCAGTTCCGGGACCAGGTCACCAGCGGCATCTTCGCAGCATCCGATGACCTCGATGGCACTGACCACTTCCCCTGTTTTTGCCAGCTCCTGCACGGTATGCAGATGGGCAAATACACGCGAATCATCGACTGTGCCCGTGCGAGACAGAGTCCCCAGCACCGTAAACTTGCCACCCAGCATTTCGACCGTATCGCCGTCGGAGAATGCTGATCGTTCAGCGACATCAGCGCCCAGGATGACCTGATCCTTCTCAAGGTTTTCGATTGAACGTGATGTGTTCAGTGACTCGGGAGTACCGTCCGCATCGGCGGAACCATGACTGGCTTTTGCGCAGCCTTCATGTTTCTTTGGCGTGAACATTGCCGCTGTCTGCCAAGCAGCCTGAGCTGTGAATTCACTCTGCGGCAGGATGCCTGTCAGCGTCACATCAAGGCCGCCCATTTTTGCGGGCATGCTGAGTTTCGGTGTGACCTTTTCGACTCCCGGCAATCCGGCCATCAGGACTTCGACAACATGTTCCTCCGGCAGAGTCAATCCGTTTCGATCTGCGGCATAGTAATTCTGAAGTGATGCGTCTCTGGGCAAAATCAGGATGTTGGCACCAAGGCTTGAGAGCTGTCTTGAGACTTCCTGTTCCGAATGCACCGTGACATGACGAATGGCGACCAGCGCGGCAACGCCGAGCAGAATCGCGATGCTGCTGGACACAACCGACCACGGCCGTTCCCGCAATTCGTTCCAGACAAGTGATCTGAGATTCATGACTAGTTCTTCCTTGAATTGGATGGTTGTGTGGCCTGCTGAGCGGCTTTGCCGGTGTGTTTGCAGTTTGGATCGTCGCAGCACTGGCCGGACTTGTGGATCGCAGCGGCAATGGTTTCACCGGTCGCCGTCGCATCGAAATGACCAACCATGACTCCAGGCGGTGCAATTAATACGGCGTAAGGACCGTTGACCTGTGCTGGGTCGATCTTCATTTGACTCAGGAAACGAGTCTCCGCCGGATCGTCCAGCCGCAGACCAGTCAGTACGATCCGGTCCTTGAACATCGGATCTTTCTGCAAGGCTCTGACACCCGCCGGAACTTCGGGTTTGTCATTGGTTGATGCAACTACAAAAACCAGCTTCTGACTTTGCAGGGACTTCATACAACGGGCCATCGTCGGAGTTACAATGGCGGCTTCGATAAGTTGAGCGTTCAGCGTCTTTGAAAATACGCCCGTGATGGCTCCGTTGGGAGCGACCGCCACGGTCAATGGCATCGGCGCGCGACCGATTCCAAATCGTTCAACAAGTGCCCGTTCCGCCGGATCGTTGGCATTGGCCGTCACGACAACGGAACACTCAGCGCGATTCGCTGTACTCTCGTGGGCAATTCTGATCATTTCCCGAGTGGCAGAAGAGTCTTCCTTATAGAAGACAATGAATGTGAACGTGTTCTCTTCGGCATTCTTGTCCAGAGCCAGCTGAGTCTTGCTGGCAGCCTGTGTCCTTGCAACAGCAGCGGGAGGTTGGCCATGCACGGTGGTTTCCAGCATGGTCCAGCCGCCCACGACACCAAATAACGCCATGACAGTCGATGTTCTCATAACGAATCCTTTCAGAACGATATTCTAACAAGGGCTGAAAGCCCTTGACCCATTCGGCCTACCGGCCCGTTGCCAAAAAAACCACTCACGTTGTTCGCTTGCTGCAAGATGCGCGCATCGTGCGCGCATCATTGTTGCTCGTGTCTCCGACGCGAGTCTTCCCGCCACGGAGTGACGGGCAACTATGGATTGCGGGCAAAGCCCGCGTTAAGTTGAATATTGTGAGCCTGACAAAGAGACGCCTTGTCAGTTCATGTCAGACAATGTGACGACATCATCACATTGAAGTGTGGAGATATGCCCAAAGGCTTTCTCAATCGTGATTGTGCAGGTAGCCAAGTCACAGGTCCGGGAACCGACCTGCTGGACAATCAGTCGCCGCGCAGGGCGAAGGACAGATTGATGGCAAGCGTGGCAAAGGCAACATGAACGCCGAACAGCAATCGCTGTACAACGACCGATCAACGCCTGGAATTCGCGGACTTAACAGCGAATGACGACACAGCGGTGTTGTGACAACACTCTGAACTGTGGAGTTTGTGGCGAATCCGATTCCAGAACACTATGGCCTGGACCGGCAACCTGCGGGGAAGCAAAATGGCTGAGCTGCGAGCGGGGAATGCAGCAGGATTTCAACTTGCTCAGTTCCGCGGTGCGTTCAACCTTCGCAGAAGGTGCCACGATCGGGATATGAATGCAGCCGCAGGGCAGCGACTGATGCGAGGGAAATTCGTACAGACGAGTTTGCGTATCCGAATGCTCGGCTGTGTCTGACTGTGAGTTGTCTGCAATCGCGCAGCATTTGCGGTCATGCTCGTGGCCGGAGCATTGATCCCTGCACGGCACATCGGCAGATTCTGCTGAATCCGAGCAGCAATGACAGCTTTCTTCGCCTCCATCCACACAACAATACGTGCCGTCTTGGTGGAAGCACAGATATCCGCCACATCCAAGCCCAGAAAGAACTTGTGTGATCGACACGATCAGAATTGTCAATGTGCGGATCATATTTACCTCAGCTATGCTCATAGAGTTATCGAATTGGTCGTCGCCGGTCGGCCAGGAATTGCTGATAACCCGGCAAACGGAACTC
>JANOUN010001013.1:0-8557 GCA_031416875.1 Planctomycetota bacterium
CAATGGCGTTTTCAATGATCTGCATATCCGTCATGGATCGCAATTCTCTGTCACGGATCTTCGGCAGTTCCTCTGCGGCATTACGCCACTGCGCCATCCATTCTTGTGCGTAGGGAGGAAGTGGTTCAGGCATGAGAAGAAGCGGTCAATCGTCAGTTTTCAAAGAAATGCCGGGAGCGGACGTTGGCGAGGAACTGAAAGGAAGGAGCAGATTCATTGTCTGTTTCTGGTCGCTGACCAGGGATCGCTGTGCAATGACAAATTCCACGCTATACACTCCTCAACCCCTGATTGGACAGTTCGCTCAGGAAGTCCTGACAGGCGGCGGTGAGACCTTCTCTGAGTGCGATTGTCGGCGACCAGCCGGTTGCCTTGATGAGACTGATATCGCTGAGTTTGCGAGGCGTCCCGTCTGGCATCGACGGATCATTCATGATCCTGCCACGAAATCCGACGATCTCTGCGATCAGTTCGGCCACGCCGCGAATGCTGATTTCTTCGCCGCTGCCGATGTTGACCAGATCGGGAGGATCGGACAACTGCAACAGATGCAGAATTCCGGCCGCGAGGTCATCAACATGCAGAAACTCCCGCAGGGGTGTTCCTGAGCCCCAGATCGTTACCGCATCGGCATTCGATTCCTTCGCTTCATGAAAGCGACGAATGAGTGCCGGCAGGACATGACTCTTGTTTGGATGATAGTTATCGCCGGGACCATACAGATTTGTCGGCATGGCAGAATGGAACAACACTCCATATTGACGGCGATAGAACTGGCACAACTTCAGGCCGGCGATTTTTGCGATCGCGTAGGCTTCATTCGTCGGTTCCAGCGGCGACGTTAACAAGCTGCTTTCGGCAATCGGCTGCGGTGCCAGTCGCGGATAGATGCACGTGCTGCCGAGAAACAGAAACCGCTTCGTTCCGTGCTGCCAGGCAGCATGGACAGCGTTCGAGGCCATCACCAGATTCTGATACAGGAATTCCGCCGGAAAAGTGTTGTTCGCATGAATGCCACCCACTTTTGCTGCGGCAAACACGACAACTTCCGGATGATGCTCCGCAAAGAAGTGATTGACATTCGCCTGGTTCATCAGGTCAAGGTCGTCGCGACTGCTGAGCAGCAGATTCGTAAAGCCAGCCGCGGTCAATTGCCGGACGACAGCAGCCCCCACCATACCGCGGTGGCCAGCGACAAAGATCGATGAAGAATGTGAAATCACGGGAGAGTCTGCAATCTTCAGTTGGCAGTTGTCAGAAACACAGGAGAACATGATCAGAGTTTGAACTTAGTTTATGCGAGGACTTGCTGCAGGATGGTGCGGAATTTCGTGATGGAATGCTGTTCCGTATATTCGGATTCAGCGAGTCGTCGGGCGTTGCAGCCCATATTTTCAAGTTCTGCAGGATGATCGGCAGCCCAAAGAATGCGGTCCGCAATCGCTCGGACGGAACCAGGTTGTACCGTGAGTCCAATTTGATGGGTCGTCGTGATGGCATGCAACTCTGAACCCGCAGGAGCATTAGTTAAGTATGGTCGCCCTGCCGCGAGAATTCCGTACAGTTTGCTTGGCATCAGGCAACGACTCAGGTCTTTCGCTAACGGCACCAGATGCAGATTGGCTGCAGTCAGGCTGTGAGTCAGTTCGTCCTGCGGTTGATAATCAAAGAACCGCACATTGGTGAGGCCTTTTGCATTGACCAGTCCACGGAGCGAACTCTCCTGCGACCCGCGTCCGACAAAGCAAAACCGAATATCCTGTCGATCCATTAATAGCTCGGCAGCCAGCACAAATTCTTCAAGCCGCTGCGTGAGTCCAAGGTTGCCTGAATACATCGCGACAAAGTGCTCGCCCAGTTGATGTTGTTCCCGGAATCGGCTGATACCCGGTATCGGCGCAATACTGTGAGTGTCTGCCCAGTTGGGGACAATCGAAATTCGCTCCGCAGCAACGCCCCCGTCTGTCAGCAGGTCTGCCATATCCTGGCTGAGCACCACCATCCGATCGCAGCGACGGTAGATGTCGAAGAGTGCCGACCGCAGTCTGCGGACCGCCCAGTTGTTGCCAACTTTTCCCAGCGCTACGGCGACATCGGGATAAATGTCCTGCAGGTAACCAATCATTCTGCAGTGTGTTCGTTTCTGCAGGCGATTTGCCGCAAAGGCAAGCAGAAACGGGTCCGTTTCAAACACCACCACGTCCGGAGCAGTAACGGTTCGCAATGCTGAATGAGAAGCATGAGAAAACGAAAGAAAATTCAGTGCCTTGCCGAAAAGATTATGTTTCGGAAACTTCGTGTGAGCGACACGATGAATATGAACGCCGTTTCTTTCGTCCGCATGACTCCAATGCCTCAAGTCCAGATTGTCTACGATCGCATTTGGACTCCCGGCGAGAACACCAACTTCAAAGTCCCGTGTCAACCCTTCACACAATGCGGTGAGAAGCTGACCAGTCGCCTCAACGTCAGGCCAGTACGACCTGTTCAGAAACAGTACAGAAGGCTGACGGGTCTCCGCGCGCACTTCGTTCCTGTCGGTGACATTCGCATCGTGAATGTTACCTGAAAATCCAGCAATTGAATAATTCATACGTGAGTCAACTGCGGATAGTCCCTTGCGCGGCCAAGTCCGACAATTTTCGAGTTTACAACGCGTGATTCTGGAACTTGAGGGTATGCAGTTTTTGTGACATTGCGATGGGAAAAAAATAACCCGCCGACAAAACAGTCGGTGTGAGATACACCGTTCGCTCTGCCGACGGGATTTCAAGTGCTCTGTTTGCTGAACATGAATCATTCAAACTGACTGCCGACGGATACAGGCGATGGCAATCACATGTGGCCATAGGCAGTCATGCCAGTCTGTCCTGACTTACAGCACAATGTCGGCATCGGTCGATTCTGACCGGTCCTCCGAGAAGTAGTCTCCTTTCGCCTTGCCTTCGTTATCATAGGCATAGTTATAATTCTTATAGTAGTACTGATAATCGGAGTAGCGGTAACTTCCATAGCCATAGCCGTCGGATTCTTCCACACCGTTAATTACGATCCCGGACACAGTCGCCCCGACATCCCGCAACTGCTCAAGCGTCCGACGTCCCAGGTCTCGAGTATGGCGACTGAGTCGCATGGCAAGCAGCACACCGTCCACACGCGGAGCGATGCTCGTGGGATCGGTCACTGCGAGGACCGGCGGCGTATCGACGATGACATAGTCGTATTTTTCGCGCAAAACCTCAAGCAGTCGTTCGTATTCAGGTCTGGACAACAGTTCCGCCGGATTCTTCGGGCGACTGCCACACGGCAAGACAAAGAACGATTCTACTGAAGTACTTTGCACGGCATCCGCCAATTCTGCGTCACCGCGCAGCACGTCCACGATGCCGTACTTATTTTCAACAGCGGTCAGCTTATGAACTTTTGGGCGGCGGAAGTCGCTCTCCACAAGAATCGTGCGTTTGCCTGACATTGCCAATGAGATTGACAAATTCAAAGCCAGTGTCGATTTTCCGTCTCCAGCTGCAGGGCTGCTGACCTGAATCACACGTTGCGAACTGCCCAATGCGCTGAAACAAACAGCCGTGCGCACGGAACGATAGGCTTCCGCGGGGCGGGACCGAGGCTGGTGAACACAGACAGCTGTTCTGTCCATTCCATTGTTCACTTTGGCACCCTTGAGTCGGTCTTCTTTCATAAATGGAATGTGCCCGACGATGGGCACGCCGAATTCCCGGATAACATCTTCCGGCTTCCGGAAACTTCTGTCAGCAATTTCGACCAGATATCCAAGGACCAGTCCAAGGAATCCGCCGAGGAATGCTCCCATACTGAGGAATTGACTGAGACTCGGATAAACAAGCCCTCCGTGACGAGCAGGCGTAAGAATCTGTGCTTTCACACCTCCCATATCAGCATTGACTCTGGTTTCAGATACATTCGACGAGGCATTGTCAAACAGTTTTGTAAGTCGATCAATTTCGCTCTTTCTGCTCCTCTCTTCATTTTCATCATTCCCCAGCGCGCGAGCAAGTCGTTCCGCTTCAGCCGCCTGCGTCTCCAGATCCTGACGTTCTCGCGCAATCGCCTGCATTTGCTGACGCAACGATTGCAGGTAGACGGCAATAAAATCTGTCTGGGGGGCTACGTCGGCTTTTGCGGTTGGCTCGGCCTGCTCCTGGACGACGAATTTCTGCAGCAATTGACGAGTGAACTCAATCCGACGCTCCATCGCTTTGACCTTAGGATGATCCTTCCCGTGTTTCGCCTCCAGCTCTTTCTGTTCGAGCAGCAGCGGGATCATGCGTTCTTCTAAAATCCTATTGCTGTTGGCTACATCATCAATTCTCTGCGTCGCCACGACACCGGTCGCGGAATTCTCACTCAACTTACCGATTGCCATCAGCATTGCTTCGCGAGAACCACCGCTTTTCAACGCCTCTTCGAGAGTGAATAACTCAGCTTTAATTCTCGTCTCTTCCAGTGACAGCGATGCCAACTGTGTTAAGAAAGCCTGCTGGCGTTCCCGATGCGGATTCCTCCCGTCGCTCATCAAGCCAGAACGTTCACGGAATTCATTGTACTCCTGTTCTTTTGCTTTTAACTCCGTATGCAGGGCCTCTCTTTGTCGCATCAGAAGCGCATCCAATTCGCCACGTGCGTCCTTGTAGTTCTCCATTTGCTTGCTGACGTATTCTTCCGCGATCGCGTTTGCAATTTGAGGGATCTCTTCAGCACGGGCTCCCTGGACTGCGATCTCAACGACATTCGTGTTGTTGAGTCCGGTCTTGACCGTGGTCATACCGGCAATTTGATCATACGCAGCCACGGGCGAAAGCCCCAGCAACAAAGTCAGTTCGCCCAGTTGGTTTTTTTCGTAGGCCGGTGCAATCAGACTGGGGCTTGTGATTTCGAAAGCTGCGTCCTTCAGGTCTCGTTCTGAGACGAGAATATCCATCCGCCGGTCTGCATTTCTATGAATGACCTGCACCAGCGCGGCGGATCGATAAATTGGAACCTGGCGCTGGAACATCATGTAACCAATGCCTGTTCCCAGCATTGCAAGTACGATAATGAATGATTTTCTACGTCTCAGAAACCCCCAGACGTCCAATCCCGCGTCCTGATCCTCCGCCGACGCCGCGGCGTTGGAACCATACATGCTCGGAAGTCCTGCTGAAGCCATCGTATTTTCCCTCTAAAACTCCGTTGGAATTCACACCGGAATACCGCCAAGCCCATAGGCCAGTCGGACGCAAGTCATCAAGACTCTGAAACACAAGGGGTCAGGCGAGTGTTCAGTTCCTGCAGAACGAAGAAGCAGCGTCCGAAGCCGCCCCTACAGACGGAATTTACGGCATCATGCAACATGCCCTCATTGTGCCCTCGGAAAGTGGAATTTACCATAAGCCTCTCTGATTTTCACACACTCTTCGCAAGGCTGAGTGTGACGACTCGTACTGAAGAGGTTCAACCAGCCTGTTGCAGTTTCGCTGCGCTGCCCAGAACGACCATTGCCATTCCAAAGTAATAAAAAATCACGGTTAACAGGAAAAATCGCTTGAAAAGCATGAATTCAATCAGCCAGAAGTTAAATCGAGCCTGGGCGCAAATACTGTTTACTACCGACCCGGCATTGAAGCCCTGGCCGCTGAGTCACGTCGATTTACTTATATTTCGCGTCCATCAGCCGCTTTATCGATGCTGCCGGCAGCGTACTTTTTGAATCATAGTGCTCGTAACGCAGCCATTCTCCGATTGCTTCGTCCAATTTCCCAAGTTTTTCAAGCGTTTCCGCACGTGTTTGACGCAGTCGCAGGGTGTCAGGAAACTCTGCAAGACAGCCGTCGATCCATTCCAACGCAGCCTCGGGTGATTCTCGTCGCAACAAGTAGTTCGCATGCTGAACCCGTTGGTCAGTCGTTGGATTCTTTGCCGCAGTCAGCCATTGCGATTTCGCTCTCTTCCACAGTCCTTCCTCTAATTCCGGACTCTTCATAGACAGCCCTGCTTGAACCGTCGCGGCGTATTCCAGGGGTGCAAACAATTCCAGGGCCTGATCGGGCGTCCAGAATCGCAACGCATCCATCAAAATGTTGACACGGAAACTCTCGGAAACCTCCAGTGACTGCTTCCAAAACTCGACTGCCTGTTGCGGGCGATCTCCGATAAGACACAAAATTCCGCACTGATACAACCATCGCGAACCTGCCGGGTTTGCAAACCGGACGGCCGTGAGTTCGCACAACTGTGTGTCATCCAGTTTTCCGATGCTGATCGATCCCGCCGCCGCGTCCACAGCAAGTCCTGGTGCAAGTGGAATCTGGCGAGACGCATCCCGCGCCATTTCGTGCCACGGAAATTCCTCCGACGACGTTCTGACTAAATCATGTATTCTCCTGAAACTTCCGGGATCCAAGTTTTCCTTCAGCATTATGACTCGGTCTGCCAGACCCAGCGGTGTCACCTGTTTCCATGCACTCTGCAACTGGGGGCCATCGGCGGGAGGACCCGGTGGAGCCAGCGCGTCTATCAATCGCAGTCGGAATCTTGCTTCCAGCACATTCACCAGCGAATCGCGGACAATCGAGTCATCTGGATAACGTTTCAACGCGGCGGTGAGTTGTTCGTCCAGCACTGGAAGTCGTTCAAGCGCGTCCCTTGTTACGGGAGAACCAAAAAGTCTGGCTGATTCCACAATCGCCGGATAAACCTGGTCTGACTGGCGCAATTCCGCGACCGCTCCGCATGCTGCGGAGACCAGTGCGAGCCGCAAAATCCACCCGACTAACCCGCCATCCAGCGCATACCATGCCTGGTGCGTCCGTAATGTCGAAGGCTGGCTGCGGCGAATCGCAGTCAACACACCTGCGAACACGGCAATCGCCGCCAACGTTGAACTGAGGCCGATCCCAAAATCAAAGAATGCCACGATCGACTGCGATGCCATCATGGCCATGCCCGCCAGCCCGATTGCTATCCGATGAGACCACAGCCCCTGGTCCGAACGAGATTGCGACTTTTTCAGAATGAGTTGAATTGACTGAACAGTCAGCAGCATTCCAAACCCGGCGAACAGAACGAATCCCAGCAGTCCGGATTCCACAAGGATTTCGACATATTGATTGTCAGCGTTCATAAACCAAGCCGAACTTCCCCGTCGCTGGTACGGCAGCGTAGACCAGGCATAGGCCCCCTGTCCCGACCCCAGCAATGGGAAATCCCGCAGTGAACCCAGCGAATCCGACCAGTGGAGCAAGCGACTCGTGGATTCTGAAACTGGATCTTTCAACGTCTGAAGCTCCTTCAGAACCAGTGTGTCTAGTTCAAATGCTGTCAGGAAAATGCTCACACTTGCCAGCAGAACGGAAAATGGCACCAGCAGCAACAATGACTTCCGCAATTGCAGCCGGGATGCTGCACAAACGACAAGACAGGAAACTCCGGCGACGATTCCTGAACGCGACAGTGTTGCCGCAACGCCGGTTAAGAGCAGGACGACCGCCACAATTGAGACGATTTGGATATTGTTGAGCGATGCGATGCGGTGACGCGCGATCGCGGCCGCTTCCAGGAGCTGATCTCGCCAGGAGGGGCGATGGAATGTTCGCGACCAGCCAGTTGATGGATTCTTTCCCCAGACAACCACGACCAGACCGATAGCCATCGCCATGTGCACCAGCAGCCATCCGGATGCATTGTTCGGATTGACAAAGCTTCCGAACGGCAATGTCTTGCTGATAATCCACGGCTCACTTAGCCCGCGACTTCCCGAGTTGAACAACTGCTGCAATGAAAGAATTGTCAGAATACCGGCGTTCGCGCACATCAGCGCGAGCATCCATATCAGCTGGTTTGCCCGACTCAACGAATCCGCCACCACACACAGCAGGACAGCGACAGCGATCCATTGAGCGACATGACGGCGCGTCAACGCAGGTGCCGCGGAACGTGAATCGGCGGGAATACGTTTCAGGGGTGCGCTGGTCGCAGATCCTTGAGTCGAATGTGGCAGATGGTCACGAAACTCCGGATGAGCCGAGTGGTTCATGAGCGAAATTGCAGACGGCATCCACGGCTGAAGCTGGACAATTCCGATGGCTGCCATTCCAAGCAATAGCCATGACCCGAGTGGGGGTATGGCGAATGAACGACCAGACACAAGTCGCGCCAGGATTGTCAACACGGCAGCGGTGATTGCTCCCACCTGCAGCACCAGCCTCGCTTTGGGAATAGCACCACCCAGCAACCATGGCAGAATGCAGACCGTTGCGACGGCAACCAGAAGCGAACTCCACTCGAGGGCCAACGACAGACCGCGCGACGATTCCGCGCGGGGTTTTGCTGTGGGGCTGGCTGAAAATGGACGTACCTGAGACTTCGATCTATCACCTAACCGCTTATTTCAACCCGCCTAAAAAACGACTCAGTGCCTTGTCAAGGATTCGTTTTGGGGTAGGCCGGACCAAGCGGAGCGCCGTTCCGGCATTTGGCCTGCCCGCAAGAACGGCGCTTCGCGTGGTACGGCCTACAGCTTCAACCCCAATGAGCTGTTTTG
>JANOUN010001014.1:0-4299 GCA_031416875.1 Planctomycetota bacterium
CCGTGGTGACCTGTGGGAATTGAGGTCGTGGCTTGAGCGGTCAAACAGTCCAACTAACGAATTGTCGATCAATGCAGGCAAGTGTCTTCATGGCCGGTTTGCGCAAACCACCTGGGCTTTCATTTCACGGGTGAGACCTTCGTTTCCCTCAAGTGCTGAAGAACGACTGGTGTGTCAATTCATTGACAAAGTTCGTGTTCATTCCCATCTTTGGCTTCAAGTACGACATCAATTCAAGGATTTTTTGCTATCCTCCGCGACGCAGGTTGATGGATGCTGCCTCAGAACCATTCCACGGGAAAGTCGGGAGAACACTGCGTGACAATTGTGCCGGATCAGACGCTGCGATGTTTGCTGATTAATCCCGAGTTCCGCACCGAATCCTTCTGGAGCTTCACCGCCGCCTGTGAACTCAAAGGCGCGAAATCAATCTCACCACCACTTGGCTTACTCACGGTGGCTGCGATCCTGCCGCAACAGTGGGAATTTCGCCTGGCCGATCTGAATGTGCGACCGCTGTCGGCGGCGGACTGGGATTGGGCTGATCTGATCTGTACGGGCGGTATGTTGCCGCAACAGCCAAGTACGCTTGAGATCATCGATCAGGCTGTGGCAGAGGGCAAGTATGTGGTCGTGGGTGGTGCTGATCCTTCGAGTCAGCCCGAGCTGTACAGCAAAGCTCACACGCTTGTCGTTGGCGAGGGGGAGGAAGTCATTCCGCTTTGGCTGGCTTCGTGGCGCGAGGGGAATCCTCGAGGCATCTTCAGAGAAAGGGCAAAGCCCGACATCACGACATCGCCGACGCCACGCTTTGATTTGATCGAGTTGGCGGCGTATCTGCAGATCAATATCCAGTATTCGCGCGGCTGCCCTTTTAACTGCGAATTCTGTGACATTATTGAACTCTATGGCCGCAGGCCGCGGACGAAGACATCCGAGCAGATTTCGAACGAGTTGGATGCCCTGCTCGCGATTGGCTATTCCGGGCAGGTCTTTATCGTGGATGACAACTTCATCGGCAACAAAGTCAATCTTACGAAGCACCTGTTGCCGGGCCTGATTGAATGGAACCGCAGGAATCGGTATCCCTTCTTTTATACGACCGAAGCGTCCTTGAACCTCATGGACGATGAATCGCTGATGACAAAGATGCGCGAGGCGGAATTTCGCAGCGTCTTCTTTGGCATCGAAACGCCTGACCCTGACGTCCTGCGAATCACGCAGAAGAAGCAGAATTCCTACCGGCCCGTCCTGGAGCGAATTTACAAGCTCTACGACCACGGCATGATTGCTTACGGAGGATTCATTCTGGGACTGGATGGAGAGAAAGACGGCGTCGATGAATTGATGATTGAACTCATTGAGGATGCCTGCATTAACATGGCGATGGTTGGGCTGCTCGTGGCGTTACCAAATACGCAACTCACACGACGGCTGCTGCGGGAACGTCGATTACTCTCCATTGGCGGCGACCTGATTGACTCGGAACAGGAGATGTTTACTTCGGCAGGGGCGAGCGTCCTTGATGCGCAGCATCTCGACCAAACGATGGTCGGGCTCAATTTTCGCACACAGCGCAGCCGACAGAAAATCATGGAAGACCTGGTCAATGTCGTTTCGACTGTTTATGAGCCGAAGCGCTATTTTGACCGAGTGCTGCGATTGTCGAAACGGCTCAAATCTGCATCCCGGCATCGCCCGCGTGCGTTTGCAATTAAGCGGGATCTGGTGGCTTTCGTGAAACTGTCCTGGGCGATGACGAAGGACCGAGAGACGCGATATTACTTCTGGCGAAATCTCCTGGCAGCAATCCCGTTGGGCGCGGCAGGCTTCAGCTCGATGGTGGAACTGATGGGAGCCTACCTGCATTTCAAGATCCAGGTAAGCAGCAGCGTCACCGAAGTGCGGCGGCAAATCCCGATTGCAGCAGAAAAGGATCGCATCCTGGCAGAGCATGACGGGGAATTGCAGAGCCTGGAACTGGTCATTTTGCATGACCATTGTGCATAATCGGCGGCTAGCGGTCTGTTGATCTAATACCAACCCGAAGCGCCAGCGAGGCTGAAATGGCTGAATTCCTCGCTGGCGCTTCGGGTGGGTATGACCATGAGCCCCAAAAATCACTAAGCCAACAGACCGCTAGCGCCGTACCGCGCACGGGGAATAGCTTTAAATCCAGGCCATCAGGGAACCCCCCTGGGACTTCAAAGAAATGAAACTCGAACAGGCACTTCGCGATATCGCAGCGAAATCCAGCTTGAAGTACGCCGACGTGGCAGCCGGTGATGCCGCCGGATTGAAGCTGCGAATGAAGTACACGGCAACCGATTCTGGAGGGACAGCTGAAAGCGGTTCGCCATTCCCCGCTGCCGAACTTTCGGACAGGCGGTATCTGATTGCATCCATCACAAAACCCGTTGTGGCGATGACTGCCGTACAACTGGCGGCCGAAGGACATCTTGCACTCAACGATGCGGTGCGTGATCATCTTCCGGGATTTCATCGCGGACCAATGCGACAGATCACGATCCGGCATTTGCTGACTCACACATCGGGCCTGCCCGATATGCTGCCGCAGAATACGGAACTGCGCGCAGCCTCTGCCACGACTCAGGATTTTGTGAATGCCACAGCCGAAGTGATGCCCGACTTTGTGGCAGGCACGGATTGCCGATACTCCAGCATGGGATTCGCGGTGCTGGCCGCGATTATTGAGTCGACCACGCAAACAACGTGTGCAGACTACTTGCTTCACAACGTGTTTCGGCCTGCCGCAATGAACAGTACATGGCTTGGCCTGCCATCCGAAGCCGCAGATGAACTCTTGCCGACCGTGCTTCCTTGTGACTTGCCAAACTGGCAGTCGGCGGGTTCCGCGTGGAGCTGGAACAGTCGGTACTGGCGCACTTTGGGCGCGGCGTGGGGAGGCATGATCTCAACCGCCGAAGATCTGGGGCGACTGGCTACGTGTCTGCTGAACGATGGTGAATCCGAATCGCCCGGCCCGGTGACAAACATAATCTGGAACAGCGCCGTTGTGCGCGCCTGCCTGGCCAATCAGACCCGGCACATTGCGGGACTGTCTGAAGTCAATCGCCTCCAGCGCGCGTGGGGATTCGGCTGGCGCCAAAACTGGCTGGATCACTCCGCCACGTTCAGCGACTTCCTGTCTGCAAAGGCCATCGGACACTGGGGAGCGACCGGTACGATGATGTGGATCGAACCGGAGACTTCCCGATGGTGCGTGATTCTGACGACGCAGCCGTACGAACAAAGCCAATGCGTAATTCAGCGCATGTCAAATGTTGTCGCCGCGGGCCTCGGAAGTAATGGCGTGGACTTAAGGCGAGCGGGGGATGTGAATCCCCTGATTTGTCGCGCATGATGCGAAAATCAGGGCACTTACGTACCCCGCTCGCCAGTCGGATTGCTTAAGTCCACGCCAGTGGGCCACGGAGGTTTTGTGAGTGGTTCTTAATCAGACTTTGCGACGAGACACTTCGTACACTGGCCATTCAGTTCCGCAGTCGTTGCAATGAAAGCCAACGATGGTGGCGGTGCCGGGAACAGGCAGCCGATTCTTCGGGCTGATGAGGGCATCTGCAAGTTCCAGTGGTTCGATATCGTGAAGTGAACATGCAGGACAGCAGTTGTTTTGCTGAATGATGCGAGCCCGGTCTGCGGGTTCCATGAACCGACCGCTGATCACCACAGATCGACGAGCGCGATCGATCGGAATGATGTCTTCAAATGCACCTTCGGGAAGCCGGTTCTGCGGTACATCCTTGCGGGACGATTCGAGATTGCCAAAGGTCTCTTCGTTCGGGGAAAACAAACGCAGGCGAAAATTGTTCATCGTGGTTCCTCCATGAAACACAAGAGCGAGTACAAGAAAACGAAACCAGTCAACCGCTTCAACGTTCCTTGTTGAAAGTCATGCGGTGAACAACGTCCACAAGGTTTTGTGTCCGATGCTTGACTGAAGTTCTGATCGTTGATGGTGAGAGAGGTTTTGAGACATCAACGAAGCGGAGCAGAACTTTACCCGCAGTTGCTCACGAACTCAAGCACTCAGTTTATGATTTGAATCCCGGTAAGTTGCACTGAATAGGATGCTGTTGCAGTCTTCGTGAATCGGAGACAGGAAGATTTGGAGTTCAGTCGCGAAATCAGCGAGATCCGTTAATATTCTGACGCTCGATTTGTGCATTTGCAGATTCTAGCGCTCTGTGAGTCGTGTTTTGATGTGTGCCACTGGCTTTGCCAGTGTTTTCCTGCAGATCGGGAGCACTGGCAAAG
>JANOUN010001015.1:0-5438 GCA_031416875.1 Planctomycetota bacterium
GGCTGCGACGCGGATTCAAGTCCAAATGCAATCCTGCCAACATGGTCCGAAGTCTGCCATTCGCCATGACATTTCTCCCTGTTTGCAATGCACTCTGGGAAACCGCAAGTGTTGCGTGTTGCAAGTGCGACTCAGCGGGGCGGAGCCTGTTCATTGGGTTAGAGGGTTAATCTCCCATTCCCAATGTGGAGTGAGAGCATTACGTCCAGCAATGCAAGCGTCAACCACCACGGAAGAAGTATTTCCCAGGAATTTGAAAAGCCGCCACGCATCATTTTTGCGGAGCCGTCAATCTTGCCGTCATGCCGACAAAGGCAAAGTGCCGCAGATTCAATCCCGTCTGTTCAGTTATCAACAGGCTGCCCTTGTGTTTTTGATAAGAGTACTAGAGTTTGGCTGATGAATAACGAATGTCGTTTGAGTTCAAGGCGTTCCCTGGTAGCCAGGCTCACTTTGACTTTCAATCTGAAACCAATTGGCATTGGAATGAGTGTTACAGAAACGTCATTTCCTCCGTGTGAATCGCTCCCGCTGAAGTCAGTGATGCGTTACACTTGATGAGTTCTGAAATTTGACCTGTGTCGGGTGATACGTTTCTGAGTCCATGCTGCGGGCAAAATCATGAAGGGGCCGTCTTTACGTTACGATATGCGTGTCCTGCGGGTGTTTTGCTGCGATGCCTGCGGACGTCAGGTGCAAACTCCGGGGCATGTGACAACTCAAACGTGCCTGTGCAGCGATCCGCCAAAATTCATGAGACCGGTGGACCGACCTCGCACGGTCTCGCCCGACGTCAGCAGGTTTATCAGTCCGGCAGACCCTGAGGAACTGATCGAAGTTGATGAAATCGATGAAACTCCCTACGTGCTGCATGTTCCCATAAAGCCCCCGCCGCCAGCGAGATTCGCGAATCGTCGCAAGCTGTACGACGATACTGCGGCCCAGGAGGAACCGGATTTTGGCGAAGGAATCGTCCACAATACTGCCGACGAAACACCTGTAAAGGACGAACCTCGGACGGAAGCACGAAGGCATCCAGGCCACGAAAAGTCTGCGGAGGAATCTTCTAAACCTGTCGGCGAAAAAGGCCGTTCTCGCAAGCGACGGCGAGTTCGTGGTGACGAACCAGATGCTGCGAGACCACCGGGCAGTCATGCCGCACCGCCAGCCAGACGACCTGATACGGGCGGGCGCCCCGGTGCGGGCGGGCGACCTGGTGCGGGACAGGTGGGATCAACACCAGATGTTCGCCAGGCGAATCGTAACTCGAATGCAGAATCCGGCGGCTCAGATCGCTCCGTCCCTGGAGACGGCGATGCAGAAGCCAACAGCGATTCCACCGGTGAACACGCATCGTCGGAACAGCCATCGTCGGAACAGGGCGACGGGCGGCGACGTTCACGGCGCCGCGGACGACGTCGCGGACCTCGCCCGGAAGGCGGCGGCGCGTGACCGGCAGCGGACAGCCAGACAAAGCGTCGTCTGAGACTCAATGTGCTGCATGGGTACTGCCGTCACTCCTCGCATTCTCGGCGTTGCTGCTCTTCCTGCCAACGCCGGTGGGTATGACAATTGCCGCGCATCGACTAATCTCCATCGCAGTTCTGATGGCCGGACTGTGGGTCACGCAAGCCGTGCCTTTGGCTGCGACAAGTTTGCTCCCGCTGGCTTTGTTCCCGTTTTTCGGGATTCAAACCGCTGAAGAAACGAGTAAGGCATTTGTTGAAGACGTTCTGTTCCTCTATATCGGCGGGATGATTCTGGCGCTTATATCGGCGGGATGATTCTGGCGCTGGGAATTGAACGCTGGAATCTCCATCGTCGAATCGCCCTGAATATCGTATCGATTGTCGGCGTGAGCCCGCGACGAATGGTGTTCGGATTCGGAGCGGCGACTTTCGGCCTGTCGATGTGGATCAGCAATACGGCATGCACGATGCTCATGCTGCCGATCGGTCTGGCGATGCTGAAGATTCTGGACGACGATGCAGGTGAAAACACAGGCACTCGTCGCTCTGAGCCATTGGCTGTTCCGCTGCTGTTGATGCTGGCGTATGCATCATCGCTGGGTGGCATGGCCACGCTCGTCGGCACACCAACGAACAGTGCGGCTGTCGGCATCTACCGCAACCAGCTTCCGGACGCACCGGAGGTTTATTTCTCACAGTGGTTTCTGAGCTGCGTGCCGATTTCGATCACCTACTTTGGCTTCGTGTGGTTCATGCTGGTCCGAAAACTCCCGTTCGCTTCCTCAAGTGATCAGGAACTCGCCGCCGCACTTCGCCAACGCTTAAATTCGCTCGGCCCGATGACGAAGCCGGAATTCCGCATGCTGATTCTGTTCAGTGTCACCGCCTTGCTGTGGGTCACGCGCGAGCCGCTGAAATTTGGAACGGTGGAATTGTTTGCCGGATGGTATGCGCAGTATGCATCTGCCTTCGCATGGATCTCAAATCGCCTCGGGACGCCGCCAGAGGTTGCCCGAATGTTTATGGAGAAGCGATTCATTTCCGATGCCACGATTGCGATTGCCATGGCATCATTGCTGTTCTTTCTTCCCTCCGGAACATCGGACGCGCGGCGACGCAGCATTCCTCTGATGGACTGGAAAACGGCCCATCGGCTGCCGTGGGACATGATCCTGTTGTTCGGTGGCGGATTCGCACTCGCGTCAGGGTTCAAGGCAACCCAGCTGGACAAATGGCTCGGCGCGACTTTGCAGTCCCCGCTTCACGACGTGCCTGGCTGGCTGGTGATCGCCATCCTGTGCCTGACTTTGACCATGCTCACGGAACTCACCAGTAACGTGGCAACCGTGAATGCAATTATCCCGACGGTGCTGGCATTGGCGGAGCCGCTCCATATGGACCCACGGATGCTGTTCGTTCCGGCCACGCTCGCCTGCAGTTGCGGTTTCATGCTGCCGGTCGGCACTCCACCGAACGGCATCGTATTCAGCACCGGCAGGATTCCGCTGCGTCAAATGGTAATCATGGGCCTGTGGCTGAATCTGATTGGCACTCCGATTCTGACTGCCGGAACGTACTTGCTCATCCGCCCGATCATGGGGATTCAGTAGGTCGGCCGCTCGTTCTCAGCCACGCGCGGGATGCGGAGTGGCTTTCCGACGTCAAGTCGATCCGGACTGGCCATGCGGTCTTGATTGGCTTGATAGATGTCGATGTACTTCTTCTGCGATCCGAGCATGCGTTGCGCGATTCCCGACAGCGTATCACCGTATTTCACGACATACTCTTCGAAGACTTCCGGCGGCTGAAAATCAGCAGTTGGCGTGTCGGCAGCGCTTTGGTCACTTGGGCCACCTGCTTCGGTGATCGGCAATGAGGGCGGAACGACATCAGCACTCGCGGGTTCTACAGGCAACAGTGGTGGTAAAGCACCGTACTTTCCTCTTCCCACTTCAGGTTGCTCTCGTTCAAGGAACATTTCCCGAAGGCCTGAAGTCGATTCCTGAACCGTCGATTCGTGCGTCGTGCGCCGCTTACGCGGGCGATAGCCATCAAGATCCGCATCATTGATGTCCACGACCGGATCGGCGACGATCGATCTTGCCCCGACTGGAACTGGTGCCGTTTTGTTCCGTTGATCCATTTTCTGCAGCACATCGCGCAGAGTCCATGGCTGATCGTTCTGAGCCTGCTCAGGCGGCTCGTCGGGAACCTTTTCATTCAGATAGACGGCAACATCGCGTTCGCGGAGGCGTTCATTCAGTTCCTGTTCGCGACGAACTCCGGGAACCTTGGTGGAAAGCAGCGGTTCATTACGAAAAAAGAGCGCAGCCACGATCCCGATTAACAGGATGCCCATTGCAAAACCGATTTTGCGGTCTGTGTGCATGGTATTGCTGGTTGGTTAAGACCTGAGTCCTTAGAAACGCTCATCAACGCGCATCGGCAGAATCTGCCGTACTGATGCCGCATAGTCGGTTTCGGATTCTGTCTGGACTGACTTGTGCCAAACCGGGATCACGATTCACGATTTTTATGAATCGGCCGGATTGGGCAGATTTCGGCAATGTTTGACTGGAACAAACCGTCAGGGGTCAACAACCGCGTATTGGCGAAACGCCTGAGGCCGCAAGGTTCCGCTGACCGGAAAAACCTTCCACAACTCCCCCAGTTGCCAGTCCAGTGGAGCCGATGACCAGTCCATCTTCCATGGCAGGTGACGTCGTTCTTCTCTCAACTGATTCCTGAAGCCATTCAGGTCAATGCCGCGAGGGGACGCATCAAAGAACGTGCAGAATCTGCTGATCGGACGATCGAGCCCGTGTTTCGACACGGGCTCTTCTTTTTGTATCAAAACAGCATCATTGGAAGATTGCGCAAAGTTTGTCGATTGTACTGACGATAACGATTATGAGGCTCTGCCATGTCTCTGCCATGTCTCTGCCGTTGCGCAGATCCTCGCAGGCAAATCGTCCGCCAGAGTCGCAGCGAAACTCGCACGTCGTGCGAACAACAGAAATCGGATGCCCTCCCCATGGAGTCAGGCGTGAAGACGAATCGATGGAAACGCTCAACAGGCCTGGCATTGCTGCTCGCAATGTTCGGCCAGGGCTGCGCTGGACCGGGATCGCGTCTGCAGTACCTGATCGGAGAAGACCGAGGGCTTGAGCACTACGAAGACTACGCCACGTCGATCGAGTATCCAACGCAGGCACAGCCCTGTGAGACCAATCCCGAACTTCTGCGCGGACCGCGCAGCATTACAAGTCTGGAAGATGTCGAACCGCGCGAGATGACGTTGAATGAGTGTATCCGCATGGCCCTCACCAATGCGGACATCATCGTTGACGATCAGAGTTTCGGTTCACCATCAAACCCGCTCATGGGAAATCCCAGTCGCGTCGCATCGGTGTGGGACAACGCCATTCAGGACACCGGTTTTCTGTTTGGCAATCTTGGCCCGGAAGCTGCATTGGCGAACTTCGACCCGATTCTGACGAATTCATTGCAAGCCGGTGTTTCGCAGGATCCACAGAACGCGGCAAATATCGGCATCCCTCAGGGCGGGACGCTGGAGGATCATACGGCTCAATTCCAAACACGTCTGGAAAAAATCACGGCAACAGCGGGAACGCTTTCAGTTCAGAATGATATCAACTACAGCCGCAGCAATCAGACGCGACTCTTTGATTCCGCATATACGGGGTCCATGCAGGCGGAATTTCGTCAGCCGCTGCTGGCCGCGTCAGGTGTCGAGTTCACTCGCATCGCGGGTCCGCAGCAATCGAATGTGCGAGGTGTTTCCGGGGTTGCGCAGGGTGTGCTGATCTCGCGAATCAATTCCGATATTTCACTGCTGGAATTTGAGCAATCTGTGACCACGTTGCTGCGTGACGTGGAAAACCGCTACTGGGATCTGTACCTCTATCTGCAGTTGTACGAATCCGAAATTGAGACGGCCCAGGATCT
>JANOUN010001016.1:0-5985 GCA_031416875.1 Planctomycetota bacterium
CGCAAACTCGCACTATGCCTTCCTGAGCGGTCAATTGCTACCGTTCCGGGCGGAATTTCATCGACCTTGATCGCCGCAGAATCTGTCGCCGCATTTTTCTTCGATATTGGACTGCTTCTGGTCAGGAACAAGTTGTAACAATTCAGTACGTGATCGTTACAATGCCACGCATTACTGTTGATATTCCTCAGGTTTATTTGACCTGAAAGGTTCGGTGGTTCATGCAAACAATTCAATTATCAGAGATGTCTGAGACGCGCACGGTGCTGGAAAACGTGCGTTGGGAAACTTTTGTTGAACTCGCGGAACAGCGAAGCGGAAGTGTCCCGCGGATGACTTTCGATGAAGGAGTGCTGGAGCTGATGAGTCCACGACGACAACATGAAAACATCGGATGTTTAGTCGGCCGCCTGGTCGAAACGTACACGGAAGTGCTGGGTATCGAGATTAACAGCGTGGCATCGACAACGTTCAAACGCAAGGATCTGCAAAAAGCATTCGAGGCCGATGAGTCATATTATATTGAGCACGCCGAACTGATTCGCCCGAAAGAAGAACTCGATTTGACGATTGATCCGCCGCCCGATCTGGTGATTGAAGTCGAAATCACATCCTCCGCAATTCGCAAGTTGAAGCTGTTTGCCGCGATGGGTGTACCGGAAGTCTGGCGGCACGATGGCGAACGGTTGCAGATGCATGTTCTGAGCGCTGGCCAGTATGTTTCGATCGATTCCAGCAGTGCCTTACCCGGACTCACCGCCGCGATGATCAATGCGATACTGGAGAAGCGCTTCGAATTCGGTGAAACTGCCCTGGTGCGGGAATTTCGCAATTCGCTCACGGTCGGTTGAGCTTAAGCACCAGCCCGTCGGCGGAGCGACGGGCGTACCATAGCCCCGTCGTTCCATCGACGGGATTCTTGACCCGGCGGCGGCGGAGTGGCAGCTCGGTACAAGGTGATGTTACTGGACGGCGCATAACATTCAGCGTAACACTTTCTATACCGCGCGCGGTTCAGAATGGCACATTCGTTTAACCGCGTGGGCAACGCCCCGCGCTTCGTATTTCAAATCTCAAATTTCAAATACGAAATTTCAAATCTCAACAATCGCGGCCCGCTGGGCACGCGGTTAAACGTGCCAATGCCAACCGCGTGCGGTAGAACTCCGTGTCTGGCTCAGCGCTGGATCAGGCTGAGTCGGCGAACGCGATGATTGTTGCTGTCGCCGATGTAGAGCCAGTCGTCGGCTGAGACAAAGACGCCGTGCGGCCGGTTGAGGCGGCAGTGCTTCGGATCGCCATCCGGTCCGTCGCCGGGCTTGCCGTCGCCGATCACCGTTTCCACAATCCCAGATGACTTTCGCAGGACGCGGACAGTATGGCTTTCCGTGTCGGCGAAGTACAGGTCGCCGGCTTTGGACAAACTGACACCTTTCGGACCAGCCAACTGGGCGATTTTCGCTGGGCCGCCATCGCCCGCATAGCCACTTTTTCCGGTTCCCGCCAGATGCTGCAGCGCGCGTTCCTGAAGATCGATCCGAAAGATCGCATTGCCCTCGCGGAGTGCGAGGTAGAGCGCATGTTGTCCGTCGAAATCGAGTGCTCTCGGGCCGTTGAGAGACGTGCCATCCAGTCCCGCATGATCCGGCGTCGCCGACCGTTCACCGGTTCCGGCAAAGGTTGAAATGATTCCGGTCTCTGGATCGACCGTTCGGATGCGATGATTGCGGATGTCGCAGATATAGAGCCGGTCGTCGTTGTTGAGTACGATGGAATGCGGCTGATTCAGCTGCGCGGCCGTTGCTGGTCCGTTGTCTCCCGAAAAACCGGCAGTGCCATTGCCGGCCAGCGTTGAAATGACGCCCGATTTTGCATCCACTTTTCGCACGACGTGATTCTGCATTTCGACGAAAATCATGTTCCCGTGGCTGTCAAATCGCACTTCGTAGGGTTCGTTGAGTTCGGCTGCCGCGGCCCGCCCGCCGTCGCCCGCGTATCCCTTGCGACCGCAACCTGCAACCGTGGTCATCATTCCGGACTGCAGATCGACTCGACGAATCCTGTGAGTCCCGACTTCGCACACATACAGCGCGCCGTCAGGGCCGGTGCAGATTCCGAACGGCTGCGAGATCGCCGTGCTGGTGGCCGGTCCATTCGATGGGACTGTCACGTCCTTGCCATTGCCTGCGATGGTGGAAACGTGATTTACCGGTACACGATCGTCAGCAATCGCTGCGGATAACCCAGCGCGGGCATCGGCCGCAATCCATTGGTCAAAGCCGGGACTCAGAAACACAGGCGACAGAAAAATTAGTGACAGAAAAATGGGCGCAAGAAACATCTTCGTTCTGCGATTCATTTTTCTGTCCCCCATTTTTTTGTCGCACCCGCCCCACCTTCTGTTGAGAGCAGAATGAAAATCTTCGCGGCACAATAAGCAATCCACTGAGAGTAGTACAATGCGCCAGACGAGACTCAGCGCCGAAAGCGTGCGCAGGGATATGTCCGGAGTGCGTCGAATGCTGATGGCAGGAGTCATCTCTACAGTTCCTGGAAAGTGATTTTGCGTGTCGCTTGACTCTTTGAGTCGAGTGCCGGGGATCTCGACTCGGAGAGTCAAGTTACGGCTTATTCGCGTCCTTTTTCGTACCGAACTGTTCCATCAGTCGCAGCGTTTCCTCGCTCACATGATGTTCGATGCCTTCGCTGTCGATGGCTGCCGTGCGTTCGCTGACTCCGAGTGCGGTCAGAAACCGAAACACGATTCGATGCCGCCGTTCCGAGAATTCTGCAAGTGCTTTCCCTCTGTCCGTCAGCGTGATGGGAGCATACGGTTCTGTGTCTACGAAGCCATCACGTTTCATCCTCGCGATCGCTCGATTGACCGTCACATGACTGACGGCAAACCGTTTTGCCAGGTCACGCACGCGGCATTCACCGGTCTGCTCGATGAGTTCTGCAATCGCCTCGACGTAGTCCTGCGTCAACTCAGTCGCATGATCGCGGCGCGTTCGTTCGTGACCTCGAATTTGAGTCCTGTGTTCCAGCACGCCATCGTCTCACAAAATTACTGAGGCGCATGCCTCGGATTCATCATTCTCACGATCCAGGCAAGCGGGATGTTGAATTGATCCGCATTTCTTCGTGGGGTAAGCTTCCAGCTTGCCATCACTTCATGAAAATTCAGGTTTTTTTGACAAACCTGACAAGCTGGAAGCTTATCCCACTTTAAATCAACAAGCCGCAAGCTGAGGGTGTGTCTCCATTACTCCAGCGTATGCACCATCAATCCGCTGCGAAGTTTTGGTTCAAACCACGTACTTTTCGGCGGCATGATCTGACCGGCATCGGAGACAGACATCAGTTGTTCCAGCGTGGTCGGATACATTGAAATCCCGACGGACCATGTGCCCGGGATGCAAAGTCGTTCCAGTTCGGCAGTGCCTCTGATCCCGCCGACGAAGTCGATGCGAGGGTCCGTGCGGACGTCTTCGATGCCAAAGATCGGATGCAGGACCAGACGTTCCAGAATTGCGACGTCCAGTGAATTGATCGGATCATTGACAAACAAAGGATCCGGCGGAATCGTGAGTTTCCACCAGCGGTTATCAATCAGAAAGCAGAACGAACCAGGAGCATCGGGGACGGGGCTGTCCGTCGGTGCCAGCTCACCCAGTTCGCCGAGTTTTTCCAGAAGATCACTGACTGTATGACCATTCATCTCTTTCAGGACTCGGTTGTACGCCAGAATCCGCAGCTGACTGGACGGGAACAGCACGGACAGGAACCAGTTGCATTCTTCGTTTCCGGTACCGCCGCCAGGGAGTTTTCGCCTGAGTTCATTCCCGGCGCGCCATGCACTGGCGGCTCGATGATGGCCGTCGGCAATATAAAAGTGCGGAACAGCCGACAGTGCTTCAACGAACGGCTGCGCATCTTCAATTCGCCACACGGTATGCTGCACACCATCGACTGCGACAAAATCATAAAGCGGCTCAGTCTTTGTCGCAGCGGCCACCATAAAGTTGATGTGTTCGACACCGCGATATGTCAGGAACACGGGGCCCGCGTTGGCATTCAAAGCCAGCACATGATGCGTGCGGTCGTCTTCTTTGGACTTTCGGGTTTTTTCATGCTTCAGGATGAGATTGTTTTCGTAGTCATCAATGTGGCAGCAGCAGACGATGCCGACCTGTGAGTGGCCCTGCATGATCTGGCGGTATGCATAGACACAGTTTGCGGGATCACGCTGCAGGACGCCATCACTGATCAGTTTTTGAAAGTTGTGTGATGCCCTGGCGTAAATGTCGGGCTCATACGGATTCTTTTCGCGGGGGAAGTCAATGTCCGGTCGGACCACATGCAGAAAGCTCAGCGGATTGCCCGCCGCCAGCTCCGCCGCTTCGTCACGATTGACGACGTCGTAAGGAACTGACGCCACTTTGGCCGCCAGATCCGGAACTGGCCGCAAAGCCTGAAACGCCTTGATACGAGGCATGAAAACCATTCTTTCACAGGACAATGTTGATTGCGGGGCCACCCTTGCTCACAACGATCAGATGGCGGCCAGAGAGTCGAAAACGGCTAGTGCTTTGTCAAGACAACGAATTGTGGTTGAATCAGTAGGCCGGACCAAGCGCAGCGCCGTTCCGGCAGATCATCCAGGTGCCGGAACTACGCTGCGCTTGGTCCGGCCTACCCTCAAAATCAAGCGTCGATAACGCGCACCCGGCTATTTTTCCCCCGGCGTTGGTCGGAAGGGCCAGGCTGGGTTGCCGGGAGGATCCGGTCGGTGAGGAGCTTTGCCGAGGCCGAAGTCTTCAGGTTTCATGTTCAGATTCTTGTAATAATCCGGTCCGTTGATGAAGCAGAAGAACGTCGGATAAAACGGATCAACATAGTCCACGTCAGCTTTTTCAGGCACTTTGCCACCGGTCAGATACATTGCCGCATTGACAACCAATCTCCGGAGATCTTCGTCCACGAAGTCCAGAGACGCTCCGGCGGTCGTACAAAAGGATTGACCTGCTTTGCCATTGGGAGCGGTGTAAGGATGCAACCATGCGAGTGGCTGCATGGGTTTGTTGCGGGCGTCATCGACGAGCGTCTTTGATGCAGGATCCAGAGATTCCGTAATCGCTCCACGAAGCAGAATGGTGTCCGCGTCTGTCAGGTGGGTCACGCCGTAAACGTCGCTCGGCGCGAAAATTTCCGACACGCCGCGCAGAATCACGTGATGCTCGGCACCCGGTTCCACCACACTTCTGGCTCCTTCGACTTTATGATGTCCGTGATGCGAAACCCATTGCTCACCCAGAATCTGAAGACCGAACTGGTCAAACGTCAGTGAGTCGCCGATTTTTTCACCGCCCTGAAACGCGTGCGTTGCCGTCCGCAGTCCGATCACCGGCTTGCCTGCATTCAGAAATGCGGCGATGTGTTTTGCCTGTTCCGCATCAGGATGACGGAATCGAGTCGCGATGATCATGAGATCTGCAGAATCAAGAGACTCCAGTCCGCGCAGCCCTTTTTGATTGTTCGAGTCGATGTATTCAGCGCCGTCGGGGCCGAAGGCGAACAGGACCGTACATTTGAATCCGTGTTTCTGACTGAGGATCTTCCCCAGCATCGGCATCGTTTCTTCCGACCGGTATTCCTCATCGCCTGAAATCAGCACAATGTGCTTGACGTTGTCGCCGGGTTTGGGTGGTTCAAAAACCAGAGTATCGCCCGCCGAAGCACAATTGATCATCAGGCCGGCAGCCCCTGCAAATGCTGCACAGAACCACGAAAATACGGGACGTCGCATGAAAGTCGCCTCTCGAAAACAGTTCACGATCCAGGCAAGGACCACAAATAGAAATCATTCGGCAGACAGTTTAACACGGCGACGGTCATTCGCCAGAGATGACGCCAAAGTATCCCGGGGGCGGTCAGATTGTGGATAGGCGATCGATGTTTGCGGGGCTTGGAAAAGGGGTCAGG
>JANOUN010001017.1:0-1976 GCA_031416875.1 Planctomycetota bacterium
GTTACCGACATAGCGACGGCCGGCGAGTTTACTGGACACTCAAGTGCGGAAATGGTCGATTACTATTCCCACGCCACCGACGAATCGAAACGCCTCGCAATGGAAAAACTTTACGGCGACGGCAAGCACGATTCACGAAAAGTATTCTGGGACAAAGGCTACATGCTGACCAGTCTGACCTGGGGCTTCGGCGGTCTGTGGGTTCTGCATGACGGCACACTTTCCTTTATTCCAGACAAAGACGGCGACGACGTTCCGGACAGCGAACCCGTTGTGATGCTCGACGGCTGGAGCAAAGACTGCGGGCATAACTTCGTGAGCGGTCTGATCTGGGGTCCCGACGGCTGGCTTTATGGTCGCCACGGAATTGTGGACACGTCGTATCCAGGAGTTCCGGGGACTCCGAAAGAAGAGAGAGTCTTCATGAACTGCGGCGTCTGGCGCTACCATCCGACGAAGCATCTGATCGAAGTTGTCTGCAACGGCACGACGAATCCATGGGGCCTGGATTACAACGAAGACGGCCAGTTCTTCATGACCAACAACGTGCAGGGCCATCTCTGGCATGTGATCCCCGGAGCCCGCTATCAGCGGATGTATGGCCAGGACTTCAATCCACACAGCTATGAGCTGATGGACATGACGGCCGACCATTATCACTGGGACACAAAAACGAAGTGGAATGAAAGCCGAGACGGCGTGGCCAACGATCTCGGAGGCGGCCATTCACACGTCGGAGCCTTGATCTACCACGGTGACAATTTCCCGAAGGAGTATCGTGGCAAGATCTTCATGTGCAATACGCACGGCCGCCGCCTCAACGTGAATCGACTGGAACGCCAGGGCAGCGGCTACGTCGGCAAGAGTGAACCCGACTTCATGCTGGTGAAGAATTCCTGGTTTCGCGGCATCGACATCAAAATGGGGCCGGAAGGTGCAATGTATGTTTCAGACTGGTCAGACAACGGTGAGTGTCATGACCACGACGGCGTTCATCGGACAAGCGGGAGAATCTATCGGATTGCGTATGGCACGCCGTATCTGACGGAAACTCAGAAAAATGTTCTGAGCGGATCGAACCGACTGGCATATCTGAACAGCGACTGGATCAACAAGTCTGACTGGTTCGGTCGACACGCTCGTCGAATTCGTCAGGAACTTGTGTCCGACAGTGAGATCTCCGCGCGTTCGCTCGAATCGAACGTCAGCTGCGGAACCGTCAGTCGACTTCTGTATACGGAAGCATTCGGCGCGAACAGTAAGTCTCATCTAATCGAAGCAATTGACTCTTCCGACCCGCTGGTTCGAGCGGAGGCTGTTCACCTGATAGTCGGTCATCCAAAACGAGAGCAGTCGCTCATTTCAAATGTGATTGAACTCGCTGGCAAACCGCAGCCTGCAAACGTTTTGCTTTCGCTCCTCGGCGCAGTGCAGCGCGCTAATGGTACTGGAGAGAATCCGGCGAACTATCGCCTCGCCGCAGCAATCTTTGCATGCGATGAAAACGGCAAGATGATCGCCCAGGACAAGAATCTTACTCTGATGGCGTGGTATGCAGTTGAGCCAATCGTGTCAACGATGGGGGTTTTCTCGGCATTCAATTCAAATGCAAAGCTTCAGCAATTTTCAGTTCGTCGTTTGGCGGTGAACACAGAAAGCCGCCCGGACGTTGCCAAACACACGCTCCGAAATATTGCCGAAGTGGCTGAGAGTGACGATGCAAATCGACGAGCCGCCGCACCTGAATTATTGAATGCGTATCTGCAAGGACTGGCAGGTCGAGCCAAAGTGAAGGCTCCCGCGAACTGGGCTGAAATCAACGTGCGATTCCAGAAATCGGATTCAGCCGAGCTTCGACGCACAGCCGAACGCTTATCTGCCATTTTTGGTGACGGTGCTGCGATTGCTGACCTCCGCAAGTTAGCCGGTGACAGTACTCAGGACTACGTCGTCCGCGAACAGGCAATTCTCGCACT
>JANOUN010001018.1:0-3526 GCA_031416875.1 Planctomycetota bacterium
CGAAATTATCGCCCGTGCAGGAGAAGCTGCGAGCGTCGTTGTGGCAACGAATATGGCAGGTCGCGGCACGGATATTCAGATATCGGAGGAAGTTCGACGGCTCGGCGGATTGCACGTGATCGCCA
This sequence comes from Planctomycetota bacterium, assembly GCA_031416875.1. Lineage (GTDB taxonomy): Bacteria > Planctomycetota > Planctomycetia > Planctomycetales > Planctomycetaceae > SXXK01. Next base: position 126 of record JANOUN010001018.1, read on the forward strand.
CCGAGATGCACAGTTCGGCGAGAATTGATCGGCAGCTTATCGGCCGCACCGCTCGTCGGGGAGATCCTGGCAGCTATCAGTTGTTCCTGTCCTTCGAAGACGAACTCCTGAAATCCCTGCCGGAATCACAACGGACAAGTCAAAGTCGCAGACTCCAGGCAAATGCCTCTGGCGAGCTTTCCTCGAAATATGTGGCGATTTTTGAAAAGGCCAGACATCGGCTTGAGCGACGTCACGAGGAACAGCGACGCCAGCTGTTGAACAGAGAAAAGCAAGTCCGCGAAACCTGCGAAGAAATCGGACTTGATCCGTGGCTTGAATCATTCGAGATGAATCAGGGCGACGACTGATCGTGGTCGCGGCGATTCACCTGACTGTGACGGCTCCCGGTTGTACTGATCCTGTAGCCTTCTTAGCTTAAACCGCGTTCAGAATGAGATGCGGAGTTTTCTGTAGGGTGTGACAAGCGCGCAACGCGAGCGCGGGCACACCGAGGATTCAGCGCAGATGTGGTGTGCCTTCGCAGCTTGCCAGCTGCTTGTCACACCCTGCGAATTTCAAAACTCCGGATACCATTCTGAACCTGGGTTAGAACCAGAATTCCCGTCGGGCATATTCCACCGCGTCGCCAAACCACACGTGCAGCAGGCTGTAATCTCCGCATTCCAGTCTTGAGCGGACGTCCGCGCCAATGCGTTTTGGCAGATCCGGCGTGTCATTGAGGCTCACCCGGATCTTCACGACAGAGCCTGTTTCCAGACTGATGGTGGAACGTTCCGCCGTGTGGCTCAACCATCCGGAAAACTCGTGTGCCGGATCAGCGGTAAGTCTGAAAGTAGCTGGCACCTCTTCTCCGTATGTGGAAATGCCATGCTGCACGTGGTGCATGCGATGTTCCGGAACCTCAAGTTCCAGTCGCCACAGCCCGCTCTCATCCATGATCTCCATTAATGTATCGCCACGGCGAACCGGCTTTCCGATCAGTTGTTGTTCGTCCACGAAGGTCACCACGGTCCCCGCAATCGGTGCTCGCAGCGTCATTCGCGCTATCTTTTTTTCGACCTGACCGATCCTGTGTTGAAGACTGGCCACATCGATCCGGCATTCTTCAATTCCTGCCTGAAGTTGAAGCAAGTGTTCACGGTTGCCGGTCTTTGATGCCGTGTGCAGTTCAGAGTTCAGTCCAAGCAGCGACTTACGCCGTTCATCTCGCTGACTCCGGAGCAACAGCAACTCGTCTTCAAAAGCATCGTTCTTCAGCGTGATCAGTGGAGTTCCGGCATCGACACGTGCACCCGGTTTGACGAGCACTCGATCCACTTCGCCATCGAACTCGGTAAACACACGACGCTGCACGGCCGGCATTAATTTCCCGCTGGCGTTGACATGGTATGCGGCATGAGTATTTGACAGGACCGCGATGGTGACCATGCAGCAACACAGCACGACGGCGACTTTCACGGATGCCTTTCTGCGAACATTCTCCAGTTGCTGCCCCATAAAGTCCAGGAGCGGAAGCAGCGGAATGCGTCGGTAGGCCAGTGCGTTCGACATGGCCAGCGATACCTGGTCGCAGATCGGATCGGCGTACTTCCGCAACGAAGGGCCAGGGCGACTGGTTGTGAATTGCTCAAGGATGATCGCCCCCCAAAGACGACCGTCTCTGCGATCCTGTGATGCCGTCTCCGCCTGGCCATGCTTTCGGGAGACTGGTTCAAACAGCGGACGCAGCATCAACATTCTGGTGCCACTTTCGCCCACGTACGCCGCCAACGATTCCGCCACGGGCGCTGGAATCGCATCATCATTTCCGGTGTACATCAGGACGCCGCGGGAGACGGCGGTAATCTGCGCCAGCCGCTGCAGCAGTTGAATTTGATTCGATCGCGGGTTCACAGAGCTGCGTCCGCTGACAGAAATGACTTCCCACCGTGAACCATGTTTCAGCAGCAGGGTGGCACGATCGCACTTGAGAATCGCCGCCGTGTCATTGACGGCGGTCACTGCCACAGCAACGGGATCGAGACTGCGGTGCAGTGCGGTCGTCAACGCGGCAAAGTCTTCGAGGAATCCCGAGGGATCTGTGATTCGCGTTAATTCTTCCAGCCGTTCCAGATACCGATCAGTGAGACTGATCACGGAGTTGAGAACTCGATGAATCTCAGCATCGAGTTGCCACGGTTCTCCACTGGCGAAAAATTCCACGACACCAATGCAGTCGCCTTTGTGGACCAGCGGCACCAACAACACAAACGCAATGGCAGGACTGTTCCGTACCTGAATCGGAACGACTCTGGCCGCTCGCGCTGTAAAGGTGTCACTCAGGATTCGCTGGTGCAGGCGTGTGCCCTGCAGATCGTCGCGAAGGCCAAGCGCGGAGAACTGGAATTCTGCCAGCAGGCCGACAGATTGTTCCTGACTGAACATCCAGCACGCGGCGGCATTTGCCTCCAGCGCCATTGATAATTCACTGAGCAGCCGTTCGAAAAATGCGGGTGCCGAGTCATTGTCGGCTGCGACTTCTGCCAGGTCCGCCAGGACAACCGACCATTGAACAGCTGTTTTCATTGCGGTCTCCGGCAGCGCTTCGGACGATGAAACCTGGTGCTCTGTCACTGATGGATTGAGGGGTGGCCGGGGTTGGAGGGCGCTAGCCCAATGGCACTCGATTTCTTCTATCAGCCGGTACGCGCTAGCGTCCGGTTCCCTCAGAATTACGTGGAAAACCGGGTGCTAGCGCACTGCGGCTGATACGAGTTGCGATCAAATCGAGTGCCATTGGGCGCTAGCCCGAAACCCCGGGGCTTCCTGCGCTCCGCTCAGTCCAGCCCCGGCCACCCGATCCATCAAAGCAAGTGTGACAGAGCACTGGCATGTCTGGCGGGAATGAGTCGGACCTGCCCTTCAACGAAACGGGCTGCAACACTGAGAGTCTGTGAAAATCGCGGATACAGATCAAGGTCAGATCCCGCTTGACACTTGATGGCAAAACTCAATAGCATCGCTGAGTTATTCCTCACGCGGCTGGCATTAACTCGTTTAACCGCGTGCCCAGCGGGCCGCGATTGTTCTATTTGAGATTTCGTATTTGAGATTTGAGATTTGAGATTTGAGATTTGAAATGCGAAGCGCGGGGCGTTGCCCACGCGGTTAAACGAATGTGCCATCCTCAACCGCGCGAGGAATACTGCGTAAGGAAGCGTCATACCATGATCACTTCAAAGCATCGTCAGATTGTTTGTGTCACGGTCTGTGTCTGTCTTCTGTCAGCTGGATTGTGTGGCGGACAGGAGTCACCGACCTTGAGTTCTGCCGCTGATCCGGTGATCGTTCTGCAGGATTGTCGAGTGTCGCTTCTTCAGTCAGCGGTGCTGGCGAGTACCCGATCCGGAATCATTGAC
>JANOUN010001019.1:0-3798 GCA_031416875.1 Planctomycetota bacterium
CATGCGGTCGTAGGCATCTGGCAGGCTTACGGCTGTGAAACGCACGCGATCCGAATTGATAAACATCCGCCCGTTGGGCACTTGAATGTCGTATCCGTCGGGTCGAGGTGTGATGTGGCCGGAAACGACCTGACCGTCAACAAGCACCAGCAGCTTCGCAGGTGCTTGAGTTACACCTGCAGGCTCATTCAATGCCGAACTGCTCTGCGCATCGACAGCCTGACAGCTTGCAGCAAGCAGAATCAGCAATGTGGCACGACGAACATCCATGCAGTGAGCCCGCCCGGTGAAGGCGTTCCTTTCCGAAGTCGCAAACCGTCCATGGCGCGCGAAATCTCCGGCGATATCAGGGGAACGGTATCGCTGGTGCAGCCTAAGGGTCAAGATGAGCTGCTCTTGACACACCTGAATCCGAAATGTTTTCGCCGCGGAATGCTGCAAAATCCTCCGAATGACGTCTTCAGGATGGGCGAACGGCAATTTCTGCCGGTTTTCCAGTGGTACGTCCCGGATCGCGTTCCAGCAGATAGAATGCACTGTCCGCCCGCAAATTGGCTCCCATCAGCTGATCGACGGCGCGTCCGCGAATAATGGGGCTCTCTTTCACAATCCGCAGACCGATTCCGTCCATCAGGTCGCGAAAGTCCTTCATGGACATAAAGTGGACATTCGGCGTCTCATACCATTCGTATGGCAGAGCGTGCGTGATCGGAGTCCTGCCGCGCCGCAGCACCTCCAGCCGCACGCGCCAGTGTCCGAAATTCGGCACGACAATCAGCGCTCGATACGCGACACGCAGCATTTCCAGCAGGAGTTTCTTGGGATGACGGACCTGCTGCAATGTCTGGCTGAGGACAGCGTAGTCGAAACTGTCATTCGGGACATCGACCAGCCCTTCGTTGAGGTCCGCTTCAATCGCCGGAAGTCCGCGTTCGATCACCGACACGATGTTGGCATGTTCGACTTCGACGCCCATGGCCGTGCAGCCCAACTCATCCCGCAGACGCTGCATCAGCCGACCATCGCCGCAACCCAGGTCGATCACGCGACTGCCGCGTTCGATATGCTGCATGATCAGCTCATCAGTGAGCTGGACCGACAAGTCGGGCATCTGATATCGATTGTTGGTCGGCATGGACGATAAATTTCCTGTAGCTTGACTCTCTGAGTCGACTTGTCCGACGGTCAACATCGAGGACTGTGCGACAGTATCCTGCCTCGCTCACGCTCTTAATCATAATCTTACTCGTAATCATAATCTCCCTGCGTAACTGCAGACTTACGTCTGCGCAAAGATCTGCGAGACTCGGATGGGGTTTGCCGCATGCAGCTTAAGGTGAGAATCGATTATGATTAAGAGTAAGATTATGATTAAGAGAGCATTTTCACGAACGTGGAGTGTTGAACGGACGGTGGAGATTCTAGCTCTGATGGTGTTGCCTGGTAATGCGACGGACATGAATGTCCATCCTACTTTACCAGTGACGGCAGACCAAAGTCTGTAATCCGGCAAAAATTCTGAGAAGACAGAGTTCAGCAGATGTTTCAGCAGCCAAATCGGGTGCGGCTGGGTAAAATGTTTGTGGAGATTAGAGGCGTTTGGAATCTTGAATTCAGGGCTTTGGCTATGAAACTTTCGATACTTTTGACAGTTCTGACTGCGTCGTTTCTTACTGCATCTGGTTCAATGAACGTGGCTGGTGCGGGGTGCGCCTGTCCGTTCTGCGATGCTCCCGCGCTGATGTTGTCCGAACAGATTGGACAATGCGATCACATGCTGCGCGGAAAATGGCTGGCCGGAGAGAAACCGGTGAGCCTGCGTGGCGGATCGTCAAAATTCGAGATTCTGGATGTCGCGTTTTCAAAGGGAGATCGATTCCAGAAAGGTCAGATTGTCGTCATGCCGCAGTACATCGCTGGCAGCGACACCAGTTCTTATACGCTGATGGGGCCGGATGACCGACTGGAAGACTGGCACGTTCCGTCGGAAGTATCGGAAGCCGCGTGGGTTTATCTGTCGAAAATGCCGCCTGCGGTGAAGGACGCCAAGGCTCAGACTAAACGACTCAAGTATTTTCTGGACTATTTTGAGCATCCGGATCTGCTCGTTTCGAACGATGCGTTTTCCGAGTTCGCGGCAGCTCCTTACGAAGTCATTGTGCCACTCAAGGATCAACTGCCTCGGGAGAAAATCCTGGGCTGGCTGCAGGACCCAAAAACACCCGTGACCCGCACTGGCTTCTACGGCATGCTGGCGGGAATCTGCGGTCATCCGGAAGATGCACCGATCCTTGAAAAGAAAATCCTGACGCTGGATGCGGACTTTCGACTCGGCATCGAAGGAGTGATGGCCGGTTACATGATGATCTGCGGCGAAGAGGGATTGAAGAAACTGGAAGAAGCCAAGATCCTCAGTAAGACCGCGATCAGCAAGGACGGCAAAGAAATCGTACTGCCGTTCAGCGAAACCTATGCCGTCATGCAGGCGCTGCGTTTCATGTGGACGTACGAACCAGACCGATTGCCAAAGGATAGGCTGAAGCAATCGATGCACTTACTGCTCGAACGCAAGGAAATGGCCGACCTGGTGATCACGGACCTGGCCCGCTGGAAGGACTGGTCCATTCAGGATCGCCTGATGAACATGTACAGTGATGAAAAGTACGACATTCCTGCCATTCGTCGCGCCATCGTCAGATTCCTGTATTACTGCAGTCAGGAAAAGAATGAACCCGGTGCAGACGGCACGCGTACCCCGACAGACGATGCGATCAAAGCCGCAGCCCACATGAAACGACTCGAAGAGCTTGATCCGAAGACCGTCAATGATGCCAAACGGTATTTGATCCGGTAGCTACGCATACTCTTGAAAACATGTTGTAGATGAGTCAAGTTTTCGCTGCGATGTCAAAACAGTCAATTGCAGGATGGACATTCATGTCCGTCGCATGGCCAAGATCTCGGACATGAATGTCGATGACGAACAAACCGCCCCGAGTCTACATTTCCTATTCACGTGACTCAGATGAGCATGTTGAATGGGTCACCCGTCTCGCGCGACGATTGCGATCTGATGGCGTCGATGCGGTCCTTGATGTTTGGGCTTTACGGCCAGGGATGATGCTCCGCGACTGGGTAAGCCAGGAAATAGATGCGGCGGACGCTGTTCTTGTGATTGTCACGCGCCGTTACATAATGGAATCGACAGTTGAAGGCTTTGGGGTCGCCCTCGATATCGCAGCAATGGAATATGCGAGCCGAGACAGCTCCTATACCAACTTGATTGTTCCCATCATGTTTCCAGATGCGGAGTATCCGTTGGATTTGCCCAACGCAATCTCGGGGAGATACGGAATTCGATTTGAATACCCTGATGACGATTTTCCAGCGTACGAGAAACTTCTGGACGCAATTCTTCAACGACACGGTCCATCAGCACCGCCGCTTGCGGGACCCAGAGAACCGGGCCACCGGAAGCAAGGTCCCGCTGGTCCTGTGAAACTCGCTCGATTTCACATCGAGCAGTTTCGCCGTGTTGAGTCAATCGTACTGGAACGCATCGGAGGATCTGCGGATACACTCGGGCAATGGACATTTTTGTTGGGTGACAACGAAACGGGGAAGAGTTCGATCTTGTGGGCGCTCGGCCTGGCGTTACTCGATGGGGAGTTGGCGCACGGACTCCTCGCGAACCTATCATCTCCTCTGGTTCGAGGCGAATGTGGCGTTGCACGAGTCAGCATCGATACAGGCCACGAAACATTCGGGGTGAGTATCGAAAACACGGAACATCGCGAG
>JANOUN010001020.1:0-3448 GCA_031416875.1 Planctomycetota bacterium
CTGATAGTCATACCAACCCGAAGCGCCAGCGAGGAATTCAGCCATTTCAGCCTCGCTGGCGCTTCGGGTTGGTATTAAATCAACAGCCCGCATGCGCTGCTCAAGGAAGTCCGGGCACACCTATTACCACCAGCAATCCCGGCCTGATCCGTGTCGCATTTGCGGTTCGTTTGATTGATGAACCTCGTGCGTGTCGTCTGAGAAATTCCTACGCGCGCCAACCGCGTGTACTGCGGCGGATCAGTACTCCGAGACCCAGCACAACGGCCACTATCAGTACGATTGGGACTGCGTGAGACGGGTTGACAACATAATGGGTCGGTCCGTGCTGATGCGTCGGATGGCCATGGCCTTCGTGGGCGAATGCAGCAGACGTCAGAATGAGTAATGCAGCGAGGATTGAGACTGGTCGAAGCATGATGAGAATCACTGTTAAGGTTAAGAATGAGTTTCTGATCACTTGACACCATTGGCGTACGACACCAATGGTACATCGCACTCACGGCGATGGCGTGAAGGTTACGATGTACACTACGCCAGCCTCTCCTTCCATTCGGCAACCCGCGCATTCACTGACGCCGGGCCTCCGCTGCCGAAACTTTGCAATGCGTGCAGGGCGTTGCGGGTACCCAGCACATTTCGCACGTCGTCCTCGATCAGGATGCAGGCTTCCTTGAGTTCTTCCAATGGCAGATCGCTGAGCCGACATCCTCGAGCTTCGCAGTGAGATACCAGTCTGCCGACGGTTTCGTGCCCTGTTCGCATCGGCACGCCCTTTTTGATCATATATTCCATCAGGGCGGTGGCGTCGAGAAATCCGTCTTCGATTCGTGCTTCGATTTGTTCAAGCTTCAGTTCAGCCCCGGCGATAATTGACGGTGCAAGTTCCAATGAAGCGTGTAACGCATCATACGCAGTGAACATCGCGAGCTTGTCTTCCTGCAGGTCGCGGTTGTACGCCATCGGCAGGCTCTTAATCAGGATCAATAACTGCGGCACCGCACCCATGACGCGCGCGGTGCGTCCACGGATGAGTTCCAGGACGTCCGGATTGCGTTTCTGGGGCATGATTGAAGAACCGGTCGTGTAGGCATCCGGCAGACTTAAGAAACCAAACTCCGTCGTGAACCAGATGATCCATTCTTCGGCCCATGTACTCAAATGAGCGGCGATCAGGGACAGGCAGAATACGAATTCAACCAGAAAATCGCGATCACTGCTCACGTCGAGGCTGTTTGCCGCTACGGATCCGAAGCCCAGCAGCTTCGCCGTCAGTTCCCGTTCAATCGGCAAGGTAGTGCCAGCTAATGCAGCAGCTCCCAGCGGACTTACGTTGACTCGCTTGCGACAATCCGCCAGTCGTTCCCGATCGCGCTGGAATTTTTCGACATAGGCCAGCCAGTAATGCGCTGCGAGCACAGGCTGGGCTCGCTGCATGTGTGTGTAACCAGGCATCACGACATCGGCATCCTGATCGCAGCGTATGAGGAAGGCTTTTTGGATCGCGGCGAGCAGCTTGTCCAATTCGTCAATCGCATCGCGCGTGTAGAGTTTCAGGTCTGTTGCAATCTGATCATTCCGGCTGCGTCCCGTGTGCAGCTTGCGTCCGACGTCCCCGATACGCGTGATTAACGCATTTTCAATGTGCATGTGGATGTCTTCCAGATCGGTGCGAAAGACGAACTGGCCTGCGGCAAGTTCTTCACCGATCTGATCCAGATGAGCACAAATATGATCCCGTTCATCGGCGGTGATCAGTCCCGCGTGCGCGAGCATTGTGGCATGTGCCATCGAACCGCGAATATCGACAGCATACAGTCGCTTGTCGAAGCTGATGGATTCAGTGAACGCTTCGACTCGCGGATCAGTTGCCTGATTGAATCGCCCGCCCCACGCCTTGGCCATGAACATACGTCCTTTGAATAAAAAGCATCTGGAACGTGGGACAAGCTTCCAGCTTGTCGGCTTTAGGGGCTCACTTTCGCAAGTACCGCAAAGATGACAGGCTGGAAGCTAATCCCACGACAACATCAACCGCAGATGGTAGCTTACTCGGCACGCTTGCCATGTTCCACGAACACAGTGGTACGAATTCCGCCTCGGGGAGTAAAAGCAGCTTCGATCTTCATCCATCGCGGCTGAGTCACAGCGACAAGGTCATCCAGAATCATATTGGTGACCCTTTCGTAGAATGCACCGTGGTTGCGAAACTGCTGCAGGTAAAGTTTGAGCGATTTCAGTTCAAAGCAGACTTTGTCCGCGATGTATGTGATCGTCAACGTGCCGAAGTCCGGCTGGCCGGTTTTGGGACACATTGAGGTAAATTCCGGAGCGATTGTTTCGATCAGGAAATCTCGCTGCGGATAAGGGTTTTCGAACGTTTCCAGTAAATTGCGGGACGGTGCAGACATGGATTGATGCGGCCTTAAACATTAAGAAACTAAGAGACGCGGTGCTGATTGTTTAGCCACTGGGGCATTGAGGTGGCCGTTTTGTGCGTGTGCCACACAGCGTGCGCAGTCAACGGTCGTGGCTTCCGAGATTGTTGTCGGATGTAATTCCCAGGCCCTGCGGCTCTTACACGGTGGGAGTGAAGCTGGAACGGCTCAGAAAAAATGGCGACAGAGTTGACAGGGGATGATAGGCATCTCCTTCGACCTCAACGACCAAATCACGCTCAGAAAATCCCGATTCCCGTTTCGGAAGCAGGATGTCGATGACTAACGCTCACTATTTGGCCTGCTACAATGCCAAACAGCGGACCGGAAACCGGTCTCCAGGCATTCACACCCATCAGTCCATTCTGGAAGAAAAATAACGGAGAACTTGCTCGATGAGCCTTGCGATTACCGCCATTCACGGTCGTGAAATTCTTGACAGCCGTGGAAACCCCACAGTTGAAGTCGATGTTCAACTCGAAGACGGCACGATTGGTCGTGCCGCAGTCCCGAGCGGAGCCAGCACGGGGGCTCACGAAGCCTGCGAACTGCGTGACACAAATAACAAAACCCGATACCTGGGCAAAGGCGTGTTGCAGGCCGTCGAAAACGTCAATGGCGAAATCGCCGACGCCCTGATGGATATGGATGCCTATGATCAAGCCGTCGTCGATCAGATCATGCTGGAACTCGATGGCACTCCGAACAAGGCACGCCTCGGAGCCAACGCCATTCTGGCAGTTTCGCTGGCGACCGCTCATGCAGCCGCCGCAAGTTGCGGTCTGCCACTGTTCCGTTACCTGGGCGGCGTCGGAGCAAACTGCCTGCCAGCTCCGATGATGAATATAATCAACGGGGGAGCTCACGCGAACAACGGCATCGACATTCAGGAGTTCATGGTGATGCCGCTGGGCTTCGACTGTTTCAGCGATGCACTTCGGGCCGGCACGGAAATCTTTCACAATCTGAAAAAAGTGCTCGCCGGTAAAGGCATGAGTACTGCAGTTGGC
>JANOUN010001021.1:0-6124 GCA_031416875.1 Planctomycetota bacterium
GGCCAGGCCAGCGCACGATCGTGGGGACTCGCACGCCGCCTTCGTAGAGCGATCCCTTGAGTCCGCGGAGTTCGCCAACACTTTTGAAAAACTCATAATCGACTTCCTGATCCAGGTGCGTCGTGCCGTTGTCAGAACTGAAGATCACGATCGTGCTGTCTTCGAGACCCAGATCCTTCAAACGCTGCAATACAGCACCGACGTCGCTGTCGAGATGGCTGATCATCGCCGCATAGGCCGCGCGCGGTGTAAAGTGCGGCGTGTATCCTCCTTTGGCGGCTGTGAAGGGAGGATCGTTCCAGCCAAGTCCTGTGTACGGCTGCAGTTCGGCATCCGGAACGTGGAGCGCCACATGCGGCAGTACCGACGGATAGTACAGAAAGAACGGCTCGGCCTGATGTTGATCGATAAAGGATAATGCCTCAGCGCAAATTCGGTCAGGGGCGTATTCCTGACCTTTGAACCGGTCGTAACTGTGCGGATCGGAAGCATCATCGTCCTCGGCGAGCCTGGCATGTCCGGGAATCGGCGGGGTATTGTGGAGCGGAATCCGTTCGCTGTCGCTCCACAGAGAGTCGGGGTAATAACTGTGAGCATGTCGTTGGCAGTTGTAGCCGAAGAATCGGTCGAATCCCTGACGCAATGGTTCGCCTTCAGATCCGGGGCCTCCAAGTCCCCATTTGCCGAATGCTCCGGTGGCGTATCCCTCAGCTTTCAATAGTTCCGCCAATGTCACCGCAGCGTCCGGGATCGGTTTCTGTCCTTCCGGCTGCATCTCGCTGTTGTCGCGGACGTGTGCGTGTCCTGGATGAAGTCCTGTCATCAGCACACAGCGAGATGGAGCGCACACGGCGTTTCCGCAATAATGCTGCGTGAGTTTCATTCCCTGCCGCGACAATGCATCCAGGTGCGGTGTCTGAATCTTTTCCTGGCCGAACGATCCCAGTTCCCGGTAGCCAAGATCATCCGCGAGAATGAAGACGATATTGGGACGCGCTGCGTCTGCCGCAGGAACGTGCCGCGTGACGCACACCATGCTGAGCACAGCGACAAGGCCGCAGATCATTTGCCCCTGGTCGAGGTATGTCAGTCTTTTCATGATTCTCCCCCGTGATGCTGGATGAGTCCTCAGACCGTCCTGAACAGTTGGTCGCTGTCCTCAATTTGTGAATCTTGTACAAATCCGGAACAAAGGCCAGACAACGCCGAACCACCAACGCGTTCTTTTCGCATGTTTTCTTAAAACACAGGTCCAATGGTCAAGTCTGTCATTTATGGTCGTTTGAGCCGCGGTTGACAGTATCGCAGGCAATCGTCACTCAGACAGTGATGGCGACGCTGGGAATCACGGTATCTCTTGTCACTGAGTCAAACTATGTCTCTTCCCAGGCTTCCGGCATGGCTGGAACTCCCGCTGCTCAAGCGTGAGCTGATCGAGAACTCGCACAAGAAGCGAACGTATGTACTTCGCATTCTGGTCGCGTTGATCTTCATGCTGGTCATGTTGCTTTTCTACAGCGAACAGATTTCCCGGCACACGAGTGTCCTGCAGGTCATGGGCCAGGGCCGAGAACTGGCTGCGATTCTGCTCGTCTGCAATCTGGTGGCAATTTATGCACTGCTCCCGGCGATGGCGTGTTCGGCCATCTCATCGGAACGGGAGAGGCAAACGCTGTCTCTGATTCTGATCACGCGGATCACACCTGGTGGCCTGATCGCAGAGAAATTCCTTTCGCGACTGGTCCCCATGATGGCTCTGATGCTGATTACCCTTCCCATGTTGAGCATCGCTTACATGCTGGGTGGCCTGAGACTGGAATCCGTGTTCGCGGCACTGCTGGGCTTATTCACTGCGGCTGTCCAGGTCAACAGCGCGGCGATCATGTGTTCTGCGTTGTTCCGCACGGCGCTGGAAGCCTTTTGGGCAACTTATCTGCTGTTTGCCATCATGGGGCTGGGGCCGCTGATACTCAATGAAATGGGAGTAATACCGAATGTGAATTGGTTCCCAATGTTTGGCAACGATGTGATCTCGGCAACGTTTGTGCTGTTTCTCGGGATGTCCGTGGGAGCCATCGAAGGATTCGCGAGCATCAGCGATGTGTGCTTCAGCGCCATTCCGCCACTCATCGTTGCTGCTGCCATGCTGGTGATCAGCCGCTTTGCGATTGCACATGGCCAGCAGGACGCACCGCTGAGTTTTCAGACGTTCGCGAAGTTCGGACGCCGAGCGGCAACGTTCGTGTTTCGAGTCGTCACCTTCCCTGTACGACGACGGTTCAGGCCGATCTCCGGAACTTCCCATTCAGACAGTTGGATTTTTTCAGATGACACAAGACCGCCTCGTCCGTTTCCTGCGCTGCTACCGGTCGCCTGGCGGGAACGACAGATCTCAGCCCTTTCGGGCTGGAGGCTGCATGCCCTGCTGCTCTGCACAGTGATGGTGCTCGAATGGGGTTGGCTGACTGTCGAGGACGAATACAACCATGACGACATTTGCGTGATCGTTGATACGGGCCTGTATATTGTCAGCCTGCTGATGGTGATCGGCGTCACGTGCCGCACATTTGCATCGGAAAGAGAACGTCAGACGCTGGACCTGCTCCTGACAACGCCGATGACAAACCGTGAATTGCTGAATGAAAAGCTCTCTGCGGCCAATCGGACGGCCTTGTTTCTGCTGGTGCCGATCTTTTTTACAGCCATCACGCACCTGCTGTTTGGGAAGATGAGGGTATTCGATTCCTACGCATCCTCAAACAATTACTATCCAATGCACGACGTGTCGATGCTCGAACCGGACTGGTGGCACGGTGCCCTGCGATACTTGTTCGGCCTGTTCACGCACGCCATCCTGTATATGACACTTGTCAAGTGGACGGCCGTATTTTTCAGCCTGAGCTTCAACTCGCAAATGAAGGCCATGCTGGGCACAATTCTGAGCATTCTTGGACTGTGTATTATTCCAGCAATGCTCTTCGTGCTTCCACTCCTCCTGCTTGGAACAGACCCTGACCGAGCGGACCTGCCGATTTGGTGCTTCACATCGCCCGCCATCATTCCTGCGTTCAATGAGACCAGCGAATTTAACGCCATGTTTCGCAGCAGTTGGTGGCCCCGTTCCGAATACTTCACGCTGCTCGTTAATCTTGCAATCTACGGCACACTGACGCTGTTGATCCGGAGTTTTGTCATCTGGAGACTGCCAGCGCTGTTGAATCGCAGGGATTGAGCTTGACTCACGCCCAATGGCACTCGATTTGATCGCACCTTGTATCAGCCGCAGTGCGCTAGCGGGCTGTTGATTTAGTGCTACTCATGAGCCGAAAGGCGCTAGCCTCGGTTGTTTTCATAGGGGTTTCCGTTATTTAACCGGGGCTAGCGCCCAACGGCTGATTAAATCAACAGCCCGCTAGCACCCGGTTTTCCACGTAATTTTGAGTAAACCGGACGCTAGCGCGTACCGGCTGATAGAAGAAAACGAGGTATCGGAGGGCGCACGCCGCTCCGCTCGCCAATGCCGGACAGGAAAATGAAAGGCAAGCTCAGGCAAAGACTGACAATGCCCTGACCGCCTGCCCCCAGGCGCCCGGACCAGGAACCGTCGATTACCATATAGATCAGGATGCCCTTGAGGATATTGTCATTGACGGCGCCAAGGAACTGCGTCACAACCAGGGCCGCAAACCCGCGGACTGAATTGTATGACTGCGCTTGGAATGCAGACGGACCATGTGGCTGAACCTCGGTGAGACAGGATTCGCTGCCCTTCCTTGCTTCTGTCATTTCTGATTCCTGCTGCTGCTATGAGAAAGTCGATCGACCTGAGATTCAAGGCTGACACTGGATTTTCGGAGTGCGATGTACTGAATGATGCCGATCAGGCCGAGCGCTAACAGCCTCGGTATGGCGATCAGCGGGTCAACATCCTGTCGCATGGCAAAGACGCTGTAGCCCCAGACGACGGCACAGCAGGTCATCGTGAGCACCGTGACGTAGCCCACCAGCAGTGGACGACACCGAAGGACTGACGCCGCGACCAGAAGAGAATACGCCGGATTCAGACCGCTCGCAGCGCCTTCACCGGCAATCACAACACACGTCAGCAGCACTGCTTCTCCAGTTGCCCAGGCGTAGAGTGTCCAGGCGGCGCCCTGGGAGCGTCGCAGCCAGTACTGCCAGAACCATGCGTTTATCACCGCGACCGGCACCACCACCATCACGACCGTGTTCAACTCCCGCGAATCAGGATGCAGTCCGGCGTAATTCGCAATCACATGGTAAACGCTGAAGACGCTGAGCACGCTGAGCGTCGCGGTCAGCCCGGGACGATGACGAGCAGATCGCAGCAACCGCCGAATCGGTCCCAGTGGCTTTGCCTCAATGGATTCACCTTCAAGCCATCGCTGCAGATCCTCAGCAAACGCTCTTGCATGCTGATATCGCAGCGTCGAATCAGTTTCGAGAGACTTGATGCAGAGCGTGTTCAGTTCCTTTGGAATCCGGCGATCCCGTTCGCGGGGAGCAACCACATCATGTTCGCGAATCAGTTCGATCGTGCGCGCCATATCTCCCGTCTCCGCCTGGATCGGGGGACGTCCTGTCAGAATCCGATAGAGAACGGCTCCGAGCCCATAGACATCAGTGGCCGGGGAAACCGTGCCCGATTTCCCCAATGCCTGTTCCGGTGCCATGTAGCCCGGCGTTCCCATGATGTCTCCAGCGGTCGTCAGCCCGGAATCTGCCTTCAGATTCCTGGCGAGGCCAAAATCTGTGACCCACGGCTGCCCGGAGTTTCGTTCGATCAGGATGTTCGAAGGTTTCAGATCTCTGTGAACGATGCCATGTTCATGCGCGTCAGCCATCGCCTGGGCGACCACGAGAAGTTTGCAGATCGCATCCGTGGTTGTGATTTCTTTTCGTTCAAGAAGTTGGTCGAGAGTTGCTCCGTTGATAAACTTCATGGTGATGAAGGGTTCGCCGCCAATCTCGCCCACTTCATAGACGGGAACGATGGCAGCATGGTCCAGGCTTGATGCGGCATTGGCTTCATTCAGAAAACGCTGCACGTCATTGGGTGACGAGAATGTTCCCATCCGCATCATCTTGACTGCGACGATCCTTTCCGGGCGGTGCTGCTGGGCTCGATAAACAACACCCATTCCACCACGAGCAATTTCTTCGATCATCGTGTAGTTGGGGATGCAGGGAAGTGGTCGCGGTCCGCTGTTTTGTGTCTCGGGTGAAGCCGCATAGACCGTCTCCGCCATAGCCCGACCCTGATCCAACGCGTCTACGTCGTTATCAACAGCGCACAGGATGTCTGCCTGCAACGCTGCCACGACCGTCGCGGCGATCCCGGGATCGATATCCTGCTGGCACTTCACCCAGGAGATTCGTTCATTCTGTGGCAACTGCACGGCCGCCTGGAACAGTCGCTCCACCTGCGAGTGAGCCTCCGCTTCATCACGACCCTGGCCGTGCTGGAGATTGTGCCTTTCGGTGGTCATGTCCCACCCTTTTCAGAGGCCAGCTGGGATGCCAGCCAGGCCCTGGCAAAACGCCAGTCATTCTTCACGGTGGCTTCAGAAACGTTCATCACCTGCGCTGTTTCCTTGACGTCCAGCCCCCCAAAGCATCGCGATTACCCCGCGAGGCACTGAGGATGAGATTCGTGGATTCCTGCGACATGGTGACCCTGCCATTCCGCCAGCCAAAGACTGCAGAATAGCAGGTTCTTCTGCGTCAGGCGATGCAGGCTATCGCCAGCTGAAGACGCGAAAGATTCCCTCTCGCCGATGAATGCGATCTGGGAGCGTCAGTAGTCGGTCGCGGAAGAATGCCAGAATCAAACCGGAACCGAAGACAACTCCACGTAGCTCCCCATTTTTGATTGGGGTTTCAGAGAATGGATAGATTTGTTACCCGTTCGTCATGTCAGCCGCCGCAACAACAGAAACTGATGCACGGGATTTGAAGATCACTGAGCAAGCGAACGTCATTGTTGAGCTGACCAAAGTCATAGAGCAACTCAAAGAACAGAACAAGGAACTCGAAGAGAAAGTCAAGCGACTCGAAGCATTGCTCGCAGCCCGACTCGATTCCAAGTCTTCGAAGAAGCCTG
>JANOUN010001022.1:0-13298 GCA_031416875.1 Planctomycetota bacterium
GATTGCAGGGCCGCTTCAATCCCGGCGCTGATACCCGTATCACCGTTGAGATACAAGACTCCCTGACTGTTAAACTTTAAGACGCCGTCCGGAAACCAGGAGAGATCACTGGCACTGATCCCGTCTTGAATCTGTCTCGTCAGATCGTTTGTGCTGTTGTTTGCAGACCCGATATCCACTGTCCCCCGATTTCCAGGCGGCAGGGTGCTGTTGACATCGGGATAAATGTCGACTTCCGGGATCGAGTCGGATCCCGAGGTTACGGTTCCGAAGGCGGGATTGTGACGGTGCTGATCCCCAAACCCATGTGAAGTACCGGAGTGGATCTGCTCCACCAGGTTATTCCAGGTCGTCAAGTCGAGAGCAATGGGGAGCAGGTCAATCGTCGAACTGGACCCTGTCGGAAGTCTGAAACCCATGGCAGGGGCGACTGAGGCGACGGATTTGGCTTCCACATCGAATGAATTGAAGCCCAGTACTTTGCTGAAGACTGCTCCCAGCGGAGCACCGGCCGCCTTGGTTCGCCGCACCGAGACTTCCACCATATTATACGGTGTCACGCCCCATTCCTTAACCCACTGACCGGTGATTGGATCCCAGGCACGTCGTCCGAATCGAACGTCGCGCGTCACGGAAAGCTGAGTCGATGCGACATCGCCGGAACGAAACGTCTGCACCATGTTTTTTGCTGTTTCCCCGGCATTTGCCGCCGCGACCTCCGACGTCACCGTCGCGCCAGGGCCAATGCCATTGATAAGCTCCTGCATTGCGGCATGTGCTCCTGAATCGGCGGCATTCTGGATCTGTCCCTTGGTGATATTGACCATTCCAAAATCGACCGTAAACGCGGCGATTCCAAAGACGACAATTAACATCGCGACTGCCAGCACAATGACTGTGCCGCGTCGATCGGATTTGCATTCGCGCCGGCTCAGTGCCGAAGCAGTTGGATTCATATTTTTCATCGTTCGTCTCCAGCACAAGAAACTTGCTGAGATTTCAGGGACACGGGAATTTCATATTTGTTCTGCAAACTTCGTCCAGACGATCCGGCATGCGATCAATGGTTACTCTGTGATTTCTACGTTGTAGTCGTCAGGGTTCGCTTCGTACGCTGTCAGCGAAATATCTTCAACATTCAGCTGATATCGGTGAATCACTCTGTCGGTATTGTCCGTGACCGTCGCATCATCGCTGTACTTGAATCGCGTCGCAGTGAGATAGAGCAGTTCGACGCGATGGGCCCCCAGATTGACATTGGTATTGGCTACGGAGAATTCTGGTGAATACGCTTCAAGCGACGGTTCATCCACGGCGACGACAACTGACACTGGCGTCGTGGCGAATCTGCCCCACGTTCTTGAACGTCCGTTGAGCAGCTGAAACTTGATCCCGTTGCTGACCCTTTCCATCGCCACGGTGTAGCGAAGATTGTCTGTACTGCGATCAAGTTTCGAATACTTGCTTGCATCAAGAGATCCACTCATCCAGGAACCGACCCATCCCTGGACCTGCAGCCCGCCGTCCTGAAATTCCGGGGCACCGCGATGGTTGACCTGAATCAGTCCGAAGATTCCTTCCGTCGATTGAATCGGAGAAATGAAATTCATGATCTGGGGTGACGACGTTTCAGGATCCGGCTCCCCGATCAGCGCGACCCAGTCTTCTTCAACGCGTACGAGCGTACGTCCCGTTGATTGGGCGGCTGCCGAATCTTCGAAGGACAGGAACAATGTCAGACACACGATGAAAGCCAGCTTCTGGCTCCGGCGATTGACGTTCCATGGAATTGAGCAACGCATCACATAAATCTCCTGATTGAGTAGGGTTAGCTGATCGCTCGAAATCACCCAGGGCGAACGCCGCCGGGTGCACACGTCTCATGCGATCTATTCATGCTGCATCGAGCACTGGCCACGGATCGTGGATGTCCCCATCCAATCCTTGACCGACCAGCTGACATGAGCAAAGGGAACGGAGACATTCAGTTTGATCATGTCTCCCGTGGATGCCGCCGAGACGTCCGACAAGGTCGCACCGGTCTCGCTGGAGGTCACTGTAATCGTCACCGTGACGCTGGACTGCTGGCAACCAATCGTACTGGTCACGTGCTGTTTCACGACACTCGTCACGCTGCTGTTGGTAGATCCATCAAGTATCGCTGCCCGGCAGCCGATGCGAGACGCAGAATTGAGCATCTGATTGACGGACATTGCCCGGCCAAATTCGATGATTCCCATCAGAATCAGCAGAAAGACCGGAAAGCAGACGGCGACTTCCACCATCGCACTTCCGGTTCGGCACAGCTTTTCGCGGCAACGTCGTTGCGGCAGGGACGATCTCATGGGCGTTGTCCAGAATGTGGACTCACCGTTGTCCCTTCACCCTACGACCAGCGGTACAGAAAACCGCTGCGTATTGAAGTTGGTAACAGCAATTGAACATTAGTCTCAAACCGTCGCCGCTGAAGCAGAAATAAATCCTCCCTCTTACTTTTTGCGGGCGTCAAACAATGACGGTCTGCGTTGTAATGGGAGCAGGAATTTTTGCGTCATGAGTTCAAAAATCGCGACATGACACACGTTGCACAAACACTGCAATTTGCGCCGGGAAGGAAGGGTTTACTCCCACTTTACCACAACCCCGCTGGCGCAGCGATGTAATTGCAGTTCAGTTTGCAGGACCAACTGACCTTCGTCGTCGACGCCGAGGCACCGACCGGTCATTGTGGCATCGCCCGTCTGCAGGGTCACGATGCGGCCGGTCAGCACGTTGTGGTGATTCATTTCTGCGAGTGCCAGCCGAGGTTGTGTCATCAGCTGGTTGATGCGATGACTGAGTCGTTGCAGGATCGCAATCAGGACGGCACTTAGTTCAAACGATCGACCTTCCAGGTCAAACAGCGATGTGGCTCGCTGCGCAATCTCCGCAGGCGCGTCACGCAGGGAGTTGTTTACGTTCAAGCCGATGCCGATGATGACAGCCTGCCGCTGAGCGACCGAATGCTGTTCGACAAGGATGCCGCAGAGTTTGCGGTCGCCGATGAGTACATCATTGGGCCACTTGAGTACAAACGGACAGTTCGGCAGGATATCCATCAGGGCATCCCGCACGGCCAGTCCAGCTGCCAGCGACACCATGGAACGGCGTTCGACCGAGACCGGCAACTGAGCGGCATCAACCACCCAGGAAAACGTGAGCGCTCCGCCGGATGACCACCATGGATTGCCTTTTCTGCCCCGCCCTGCGGATTGATTTGATGTCAGTACCAAAGCGGGGGCATTGTCCAACAGTGGCCCAAGCAACTCCACGGCGGTCGTGTTTGTCGATTTGAGTGTGTCGTGGTATTCGATGTGGCAAACATCGGTGTCAGACAGGATTCGATCCCGGTCGAACGTGCCGTGGAGATTGCGACTGGTGGCCATAAATCAAAATCAGAGTTTGCCCGCCATTGCGCCGATAATCATGAAGATAATAAGCCCGCCCCACAGCAGCGTAAAGATCGCCCCACAACCAATACCAATCCCGGCATGAATGCTGCCCTTGATCGCGGGATTTCTGTTGCGATCGCGGAGTCCCATGATTCCCAGCACAAGTGCCGGCACGGCCAGAAAGAACCCGATAAGAGGAAACCCGCTGAAGATGCCCAGATAATACGCAATCAGAGCTTTGGGATTCTTGTACGGAATGATGCCGCCAGTCGCATCGCCCTCATTGGGATTTATGACCGGCCTTGTTTGTCCGACGGTTGGTGCTTCATAGGGATTCGCCCGGGGATCCTCACCACACTTCGGACAGACTGTGGAATAGTCCTGAATCTCTGCCCGACAAGCGAAACACTTCATTGTCCGAATCCCCGTGAGAAATGCGTGAACCAAAGCTCTGCTGCACGACTGTGCGTAGTCTGTAACGACGCCTCCGCTGAGTCAATCGTCAGGAAGGTGTGGAGTCTCCACGGTTGCAGTCGCGAATTTCGGTAAGCCGAACCGAACAGAGTAAGCTCCGGCAATTCGCCGTTGCTGGAGCTTGCGTTACTCAGCCCGACCAGGTCTCCAGCGCTCAATCTGAAAGTCCCCGTTTGGCGCGAAGATTAAACGACGATCTCTGCTTCAATGAAATTCGTCGGATCTGCGGTATACGCCTTCTGCATCTGTTGCAAAGTTTTCCAGCGAATTGCGTGATTGGGGCTTTCGAGGGTTGGTTGCTCATTCGGCAGGTTGAGCAATCGGTCTTTGCGAATCACCATGGCTCGAACCTTGCGCGTTCTGACTTCACCATCGCATTCATTGGTGAGGCAGATCAAATAGCGAACGGCGTCGTGAGGTTTTCCGGCCTCACGACGAAACAGTCCGGCTGCAAATGTTTCCGATAATTCGTTCAGCACGGGATTCAGATAGAACCAGCGATCTTCTTTCGGTATGGGGATCAGTGGATTGTCTTTCGTCGTCTGTTGTGCCGCCTTGATGAGTCGTTCGACGGCCACTTTGTTCAACAGTATGTCTTCGCAAGTTTTTTCCAGCACCGTACGAATCAGCAGCTTGCCGTCGTGAAGTGAATTGAGTGAGATGTTCAGACGATTGAAGAATTCTCGCCTCTTCCAGCTCTGAGCCGCCCGCCAGCGACCAATCAGCCAGCCAGCGCCGGTAAATGCGGCGGCCGACAGGAACTTGATGCCGTGTTGTGTCGCAAGTTCGCGAACCGTGTTAAAAAAGTCTTCCATTATCCGCTTTCACCTCCAAACGGGACACCGACCGAGAGGGCTGGTGCGTGAGCGCCGTGTGCCAATGCCGCAAAGTGCAGCGAAACAATATCAGTCAGGCCTGTTCCGCAATGACCTCGGTTGATGGATCGTTCTCCAATTCTTCCACAACCGGCATGCCGATCGACCGCATCACGTCCATTTTTTGCTGCACGCGAAAATCCCAGGTCTTCAGATAGTGTTCATACGCCGGATGATTTTCTGCCTGTTCTGACAGCAGATCGCGAGTCATCTCGGTCAATGTGTGTTCGTCCTGCAGCGTGAGTTTCCCCAGCAGCACGCGGCTTCTGAGAAACACGAAGTACGTGTCCAGGACATCGCAGCGGCAGTAGTCGTTGATCTGATCGACGTGGCCTTCATGATACAAATCCTGTACCTGCGATCCATCAATGCCGGACTTGCCAGGTTTGTCAATCAGGTTTGCGAGCAGATTCAAGCCCCCGTGGATGCGAAACGAACCAAAGTTGGTGAGCAGTTCCTGCAGATCCAGATGTGCGTCATGATTATAACGATTGCGAGACTGCTCGAACGCGCGGGAGTCGACGTTGAACCATGCCGGGAGACTCAGCCCGAATCGAAATGCTGAGACTTCCATGACGGGCACATCGTAACTTCGACCGTTAAATGTCACTAAAGTCGGACGCTGATAGTGTTGCCATCCCTGCCAGAATCGGCGGACGATTTCCTGAGGACGGAATTCGGGGCTGTCGAGCACGATCAGTTCCAGCAGGCGATAGTCGGCTGCGACCTTGGCAATCGCGACTGAAACCGGCAGCACAAACGTCAGTGGCAAAACATCCTTGCCGGTCTCTTCGAGCAACTGCCGACGATATCGATGCACAGCCTCACGCGGCGTCAGATCTTCCTCTGGATAGCGCACTTTGCGGATCAGATCGCCATCGCCCACAGTTTCAATGTCGAAGATCAAATACTTGACGTCGTTCATCATTCGCTCCCACTTCTTATCTGCTGCTGTAAATCTTTGGGCAGGCCGCTCGCATTTCACCGGGCTCTGCGTTCAAATTCTCAAACTCCATCTCAAAACCGAATCTGTTTCCGGACTGTTACCGCCCTGCCATGTCTGAATTTGATCCGCAGAATACCAGCGAACGTTCCCAAGTTGCACCCACGGCGCTGGAAGAACAGGCAATTCGCGGATTAACGACTGCCTACCAGCGGATGCGACAGGAAATCAGCAAGGTTGTCATCGGCCAGGACGAAGTCGTTGATCAGTTGCTGATTGCGATGTTCTGCCGCGGTCATTGCCTGCTGGTCGGTGTTCCCGGTCTGGCGAAGACGCTGCTGTGCAGCACGATCGCAAGCATTTTGCAACTGTCGTTTCGTCGCATTCAGTTTACACCTGACCTGATGCCATCCGACATCACAGGTACGGATGTGCTGCAGGACGATCCGGAAACCGGTCGTCGCGTGTTTCAGTTTATTCAGGGGCCGCTGTTTACCAACGTTTTGCTTGCCGACGAAATTAACCGTACGCCGCCGAAGACTCAAGCCGCTCTGCTGGAGGCCATGCAGGAACGACACTGCACGGTCGGTTCGCATACTTATAATCTGCCGGATCCGTTTTTCACTCTGGCGACTCAGAACCCGATCGAACAGGAAGGCACGTATCCTCTTCCCGAAGCGCAACTTGACCGCTTCATGTTCAACATTATGGTAAAATATCCAACAGCGGCTGAAGAACTGCGAATCCTGAAGCAGACAACCGGGACCGAAAAACCGGAACTCACTCCGATCCTGACCGGTCGCCAGATTCAGGCGCTGCAGGAAGTTGTTCGCCGTGTTCCCTGCGCGGAGTACATCTTTATCTATGCCCGCGATCTCGTCCGGGCTACCCGGCCCGGCGAGAGCGAAGCTCCGCCGTTTGTGAAGGAACTCATTACGTGGGGTGCCGGACCTCGTGCCGGTCAGTACCTGATCCTCGGCGCGCGTGCGTATGCATTACTTCAGGGCCGTTTTCATGTCACGACGGATGATGTCAAAGCCGTGGCCAAACCCGTGCTTCGCCATCGCATTATGACGACCTTTGCGGCTGCCAGCCAGGGCGTCACACCAGACATTGTGGTGGAACGCCTGCTGAAGTTCGTGCCTGTCGAACTGCATGAACGCGCCAAGAAACGCGTTCAGGCGGGAGCGGATTAGGTGGATCTTTCAACAGATCTGTGGTGATCACCAGATTTCTCAACATTGTCGGTTTCTGCATTTTCTGGTCACTCCGATTCAGGAAATTGTTTCTTTCAAATTCGATTCCAGGAGGAAATCCACGGCGATGAAGACGTGTGTTCTCGTGACAGGCGGCAGTGGATTCATTGGAACGTGGGTGTTGCACGAACTGTTGAATCGAGATGCGCGCATCGTCGTGATTGACAGCCAGAAGATGCCCGAGCGATGGGAGCGCGTCCTGGGGCATCGATCAAGGGAGATTGTCTGGTCCGATGCATCATTACTGAGGTGTGATGAGCTTCAGAAAGTGATCGAACAATATCAGATCACTCACCTGATTCATCTCGCCGCATTGCTGACGCCGGCGTGCCAGCAGGATCCCTGGCTGGGCTGTCAGGTGAATGTGATGGGCAGCACAACTGTCTTTGAAGCCGCTCGCCGATCGGGACAAATTCGTTCTGTATCTTATGCAAGTTCCTTTGCCGTGTACGGTCCGGAAACTGGTGCAGAAGCCAGCGACGCCAATCGCCCCCCATCATTTTATGGAGCGTTCAAGCAGGCGGTTGATCTGATCGCCGAGCAGTACTGGCGTCATTTTGGAATTGCATCCGTCGCCATTCGCCCCCATGTCGTCTACGGACCGGAACGGGAAACTGGTCTGACCGCGGGCCCATCTCTGGCTTGCCGGGCGGCGGCGCGAGGCGAGACGTATTCAATCGGATACACCGGATCTGTTGGCTATGACTACGTTGAAGACGTGGCCCGAGCTTTCGTGAAGGCCGCCCTGGAATGTCCTCCCGGTGCGACCGTTGTGGATTTGCCGGGCGAGCGGGCCACAACCAAGCAGTTCCTCCGCGCCATTGAAGCCATCGCCCCGGAGTCGGTCGGGACAATCGGAATCTGCGGGCCGGCGATCCCGGCCAATATTCCACCACATCCGAAGTACATCACCGAGCTGTTCAGCGACTGGCAGACAACCTCGTTGCTGGACGGCGTGCGGCAGACAATCGAATACTACCGAAACAACAGGCCGGGCAGTTGAGCAACGCGGCCAGTATACGCTCAATGGCGTGGACTTAAGGAATTCCAACGGCGAGCCGGGTACGTAAGTGCCCGGATTTTTCCAGCAATCGCAACAGATCAGGGGATTTACATCCCCCGCTCGCCCTAAATCCACGCCATTGAGGAGACCCTGGATGAATCTGTGACCTGGAGCTGCACGCTGACGACAGGCGACCATGTTTGATTCTGCATGCCTGAGAACAATCGGGCGGACCTTTCACTTGCGGTGGAGACGCAAAAAAGGCCCGGCATCAATTCGAAGCCGGGCCATTTGGAATTCCACATTCAAGCGACTTGTATCAGATGTGCTTGTAGACAGATTCAAAATCGATCTCGTAACGTTTCATTTTCTTATACAGGGTGGTGCGGTTGATGCCAAGGGTTTTGGCAGTCTTCTGACGATTCCAGCCGCTGGCTTCCAATGCCTGAATAATCAGGTGACGTTCGGGTTCTGTCAAAGCCGACTTCAATGACGCACCGCCAAGGTGCGCTTCAATGTTTGCCCTGTGTTCGTGATTGGCGAACAATTTCTCGGGCAGATCCGCGGCCGTGATATGATTCTCGCGGCACAGCACGACGGCTCGTTCAATGACGTTTACCAGTTCGCGGACATTGCCTGGCCAGTGATAGTGCTGCATAGCCTGCATGGCCATTTCGTCAATTTCTGTAATGTTGCGCCCCGTCTGTTCGTTGAACACCTGCAGATAGTGTGCTGACAACAGAGGAATATCGCCGATGCGTTCCCGCAAAGGCGGCTGAGTCATGGCAATCACGTTGATGCGGTAATAAAGATCTTCGCGGAATGTGCCGCGTTTCACGCAATCTTCAAGATTTTCGTTGGTCGCAAGCACAAGTCGCACATCGACCTTATGCGTGACGTTGCCGCCGACTGGTTCGAATTCCCGATCCTGAAGGACTCGCAGCAGTTTGACCTGCAATGCGGGTGAGGCGGTTGCAACTTCGTCCAGAAACAGCGTACCGCCATCGGCCTGAAGGAATTTCCCGATTTTGTCATGCGACGCTCCGGTGAACGCACCGGCAACATGTCCGAACAGTTCGCTTTCCAGCAACGATTCAGGCAATGAACCGCATGCCACTTCCACGAACGGCTTGTCGCGGCGATTACTGAGGTGGTGAATTGAACGCGCGGTGATGGTCTTGCCTGTGCCGCTTTCCCCCAGGATCAACACGGTTGTTCGCGTCTCCGCGACGCTTTCAATCAACTCAAACATGCGGAGCATTTTGTAGTCTTTACCGACAATGTTTGAAAGTCCATATCGCTGAGTTAACTGAGCTTTCAGTTTCTTGTTTTCGTCAAGAATCTGACGCTGGCCGATGGCGCGTTCGATGGAGAATCGCAGTTCTTCATCGATCACCGGTTTCGTCAGGTAGTCGAAGGCCCCCATGCGGATCGCTTCGACGGCACTTTCAATTGTGCCAAACCCCGTCAGCAGAATCACGGATGTTTCAGGAGCATTTTCGCGTGACCACTGCAACAGATGAAACCCATCCTGATCCGGAAGGTTGACGTCACAGAGCACAACCTCGAACGGAAACTCTTCCATGCGTGCGATGGCGTCGGTGCAGTTCGAAGCGGTTTCAGTCCGATGCCCAAGACTGCGAAGATAGTCTGCCATGGCAGACTGAATGTAGCGATCGTCATCGACGACCAGCAAAGAGCCCGATATACTGCGAGCCATGAACTGTCCCCTCAGGAAGTGTAGCGCCAGCCGGAATTCCAGACGAATAATCCGCGCTGTGTTATGTTGAGAACCTGTACAATGTCAGCGTCGAGGGAAAGTCGTTCACGGGCAGATCGCACTGAACTCGGTTGCTGTCCGTAGCAACAAACTTCTCGATGCAGAGAGGGGATGCCGCAACATTAGGTTGCCTTTCACGGACAGGCGGTGTTCAAGTGCAACCGGCATGTGAATTTGAAAGGACACCAGGATGTATTTGATACAATCGGAACGGCCGGAATTCGATACTCGCCTGAGCAATCCGGAGCAGGCACTTGATTCTGAGGCGTGAGCCGACCAGACTAGTGCTCTGTCAAGGCTTGGAAAAGGGGTCAGGAACCAATAGCCAAATGGCCCGATGGGTGCTGCGCACTATTGGTTCCTGACCCCTTTTCCAAGCACAAACTTTGCCGCACAGCAGAGCGGAGCATTCAACTGGCGCGCCGGCGCCGCCTTTCACCGCCCGTCCTTTCCTGCCATTTACACCTGCCCCTGAATCTCACCGGACCTTGCTGGATGAAAACTATCACATTCAAACAGACACTGCGATTTTTGCAGGCCGGAATCTGGTTTCTCCCGAGCGTGGTGAGTGCGCAGCAATCGCTGGACTTCAATCGCGACATTCGCCCAATTCTGTCGGAAAACTGTTTTTACTGTCACGGTCAGGACAGCAACAAACGCCAGGCCGATTTACGGCTCGATCTTCGTGACGCCGCCATTGATGCAGGCGCGATTGTGCCAAATGACGCTGCTGGCAGTGCGATCGTGCAGCGCATCAATTCCGACAATCCCGATGAACTCATGCCGCCCGCGAAGTCGAACCGTCGACTGTCAGCCGAGCAGAAAGCAATGCTGGAGCGCTGGATCTCAGAAGGCGCAAAATATCAGACTCACTGGGCCTTTGAAGCGCCCGTCCGTCCCGTTGAACCAGAAGTGACAACAGCTGGCTGGACACGCAATCCGATCGACAGTTTTGTGCTGCACAAACTGGAACTTGAAGGGTTGCATCCGTCGCCGGAAGCAGATCCAGCCACTCTCATTCGCCGCTTGTCCATTGATCTGGTCGGAACGCCACCGACTCCCGAAGAAGTCAATGCGTTCGTCAACGACTCAAACCCGCAAGCCTATGAATCACTGGTTGATCGCCTGATGGCCAGCCCGCACTATGGAGAACGGATGGCCCTGAGTTGGCTGGATGCGGCACGCTACGCGGACAGTAATGGATTTCAACAGGACGGCGACACCTGGCAATGGATCTGGCGTGACTGGGTGGTGAAGGCGCTGAATGAAGATCTGCCGTTCGACCAGTTTACAATCTGGCAGCTTGCCGGGGACCTGCTCCCGGACGCGACCGACGAACAGAAGATTGCCAGCGCATTCAACCGGAATCATCTGCTCAACGGTGAAGGCGGAGCGATTGCAGAAGAGCAGCGCTGGGTCAACTTGTTCGACCGCATGGAGACGACCTCGACGACATGGCTCGGCCTGACCATGAATTGTGCGCAGTGCCATGATCACAAATATGACCCAATGACGCAGCGTGACTACTACAGTATGCTGGATGCGTTTAACCGTGTTCCGGAATCCGGTACACCGCAGTTTTTTTCGGCGCGCATCCGTGTCGGGGCTCCGTTTCTTGAACTGCCGACGGACGAGAACAAAACGCGCATCGCCGATTTTGAAACACGGATTGCCACAACCGAGGCGGAGATCGCAAAACTGAACAACGCGGCGTTCGATGGCTGGCGGACCGGGATTTTTGCAGACGGCAATCCCGCTGCAGGGAACGGGTTTCCGGAGTCACTTACAAAACTGCTTGCGAAGCCGGACGTCGAGCGTTCGGAGGATGACCGAAAAACGATTGACGCAGAACTGCGTAAACACTTCGACGAGAAAGTGATGCCGACGCTCAGGGAGAAATTCCCTGAGATTCAGCAACGTGAGGACCTGGCGAAACAACTCGCGGCCTACAAAGCCGATCAGATCCCGCGCGTGATGATCATGAGTGATGATAAGCCACGCGAGACCAGTATTCTGTCGCGCGGTGAATACCTCAACCCTACAGAGAAAGTCTCGTTCGCAACACCCGCATTTTTGCCGCCGCCGCCAGCCGACGCGCCAAAGAATCGACTGGGGTTTGCGCAGTGGCTGATGGCTCCGAATCATCCTCTCACTGCACGCGTGCAGGTGAATCGATTCTGGCAGCACTACTTTGGTATCGGGATCATCAAGACCGCAGAAGACTTTGGCGTGCAGAGCGAATATCCGAATCACGGCAATTTGCTGGACTGGCTGGCGGCAGAATTTCGCGACAGCGGCTGGAGCATGAAACACATGCATCGCCTGATTGTGACCAGTGCCACGTATCGTCAGTCCAGCAAGGTGACGCCAGAACTCCTGGATCACGACCGCGAAAATCGGCTATTCGCTCGCGCCAGTCGATTCCGCATGCCGTCGATGTTACTGCGCGACTGGGCGCTGGCCACCAGTGGGCTGCTGAATGACAAGATTGGCGGAGCCCCCGTATATCCTTATCAGCCGAGTGACATCTGGGAAGCACTGGCGATTACCAAAGAACGCGACTTTACGTATCCGGCGTCGTTCGGCCCCGACTTGTACCGTCGCAGCATCTACACGTTTTGGCGCAGAACGGTGAGTCCCGCGAACATGTTCGACACCGCGAACCGCCAGACATGCCGAGTTCGCCAAAGCCCAACCAGTACGCCGCTGCACGCGCTCACCACACTGAACGACCCAACGTGGGTCGAAGCCGCGCGAGTCCTCGCAGAGCACGCCATGAAGTCCGCTGCGGGACTCGATCAGCAACTGAAGTACGCCGCTCGACGAGTTCTGTCTCGAGAGATCACGGACAGCGAACTCAGCAGCCTGCGACGCGCGTTCGAAAAACAGAAGGCGATCTTTGCGGCGACGGAAGACGCTGCAAAACAATTGCTCGCCGCCGGTGAAGCACCGCGCGATGATGCGCTGAACGCCGCCGATCATGCCGCAATGACCGTCGCGTGCCTCACGATCCTGAACCTTGATGAAGCATTGACGCGGGAGTAGTGCTCTGTCACAACTGGATTGATGGGTGGCCGGGGTTGGAGGGCGCCAGCCCGAAACCCCGGGGCTTCCTTCGCTCCGCTCAGTCCAGCCCCGGCCACCCGATCCATCAAAGCAAGAGTGACAGAGCGGTAGTTTCGCCTGGCGGATCACAAAAAAAACACGCTCGGACAGTTCTGCACCATGCGCAACTTGCAGGGCGTGACGACAGAACCGTCGATGCTGGCAAGCGGGATGGCTGATCGCTATGCTGATTGGTGTTTCAGGGACATTGTTCCGCCGCCTGGAATGAGTCCCGCCGTTTCCGCGATCACCACGCATAGTTTTGCGATCACCACCCACAGGAGTGCAGGCATGTCGAAAAAGAGTACACAGGTTCCTCGGCGTCGATTTCTACAGACGGCTGTGACGGCAGCTGGTGCCGCTGCGATGGCGCCGATGATCATCCCCAGTTCGGCTCTCGGTCGTGACGGTGCAGTGGCCCCCAGCGAACG
>JANOUN010001023.1:0-3130 GCA_031416875.1 Planctomycetota bacterium
CACCGTGATCGGCTCGTGCAATGAATCCCAGCGGTTGCCTCATTCGAAATGGAGACGTTTACGACGGCACTGGAAGTCCGCCGCAGCGAGTCGATCTTCGCGTTGTGAACGGGCAAATCCAGGAGATCGGTCCGAACCTCATGGCCAACGGTGAAGAGGTGATCGAGGCCGATGGACTGATTGTGGCTCCGGGACTGATCGATCTGCATGTGCATGTCTTCAGCGGCATTGGGTTGTATTCGATCGATCCGTTTGAGGCTGGCCTGCGAACCGGCGTGACGACGATGCTTGACACCGGGACGGCCGGAGCGCTGACGTATGCCAACATGGCCCGCTTTATCATCCCGGCGTCGCAGGAAGATGTCTTCGCCCTGCTGAACATTTCGATGATTGGTGCCATTCAGGGGCACCCAAATATCCCGCCGTACATGGGCGACCTGAATGATGGGCGACATGCCCATGTCCCTTCGGCGGTGGATTGTGTCAATCGCCATCCGGAACGACTTGTGGGGATGAAGGTCCGGCTGACCTCCGGGCTCGCCAACTTTGATCAGAAGAATGAATGGGCTGGATTTCACGGCGTTTTCGAGGCCGCTGAACTGACGGGCCGCCCCTGCATGATTCACCATGCCGCCTCGCAGATCCCAATCGTGACCGTGCTGCAGACACTGCGTCCCGGCGATATGTACACGCACCTTTATCATCCGCATCCGGATCATGGTTTCGATGACCACGGAGCTCCGCTTGATGCAATGTTTGAGGCCCGTTCGCGCGGAGTGCTGTTCGATGTGGGCCACGGTGTTGGCGCGTTCGTGTGGAAAGTTGCGGAACCGGCCTGTCAGAAGTTTGGCTTCTGGCCCGACACCATCAGCACCGATCTCCATCAATTCAATCTGCGCGGCCCGGTCGTCGACCTTCCGACAACGATGAGCAAATTTCTGTACCTTGGCATGCCGCTCGAGCAGATCATTCGTGCGACGACGTCCGTACCTGCCGCAGCAATGCGACTTCAGGACCGGCTTGGTATGCTGCAGGCGGGACGCCAGGCCGATATTGTTCTCCTCAAACGCGAACGCGGAAAGTTTCCGCTGCTGGATGTGGAGCATCAGACGCGAGTCGCAGCGGAACGGCTTGTTCCCATCTCCGTCTGCAAACGAGGTCAATGGTCGGCCTGTGGAATTCCCCAATGACAAGACCTTCGTACATTCGAATCGCCGTCGCAGGTCTTCTGACGCTGATGGCCTGCCTCCTGTACCTTGACCGGTATGCGGTGGGCATTGCGTCGGAATCGATGCGAGTCGATCTGAAAATGACTCAGACGCAGATGAGCTGGTTCCTCAGCGCGTTTTTCTGGTCCTATGCCCTGTGCCAGGTTCCAGCCGGCTGGCTCAGCGATCGATTTGGACCGCGGGTGATGCTCACGGCTTACATCCTGGGATGGTCGTTGTTCACGGGTTTGCTGGGAGTGACCACGCAAGTCGGAATGGTGTTGTTTCTGCGATTTCTGTGCGGTGCGACTCAGGCGGGTGCCTACCCTGTCTGTTCCGGAATGCTCCGCCACTGGTTTCCGGCCGCACGAAGAGGTGCCGCCAGTTCTATCGTCGCGATGGGCGGTCGATCGGGGGCGGTTCTGGCTCCGATTCTGACAGCCGCACTGATGGCGGCATTCAGTGGCGGGTGGCGACCGGTTCTGATTGTGTACGGCCTTGTCGGGATTCTGGTCGCGTTCGTGTTTGCATGGATCTGTCGTGACACGCCGCGAGATCATCCTCTGTGCAACGACGCTGAACGCGAGCTGATCTCCGGCGACACTCCGGCCCGCGCCAAGGGGATCGCCAGCAGCACGGGCAACGCACTCCACGATACAGACGTGGCCAGCTCTGAGAGCCAGCGCTTCCCTTTGATCCCCGTGCTGACGAGCATCAGTCTGTGGGGAAACTCTTTGACGCAGTTCTTTACAAACATCGGTTGGCTGTTTGTGGTCACATGGCTGCCGCGATATCTGGGAAATGTGCATCAGGTGCCGCTGCAGGAGCAAGCCCTGATGACCGCCATACCTACCGTCGCCGGAATTGCCGGGATGCTCTGCG
Source organism: Planctomycetota bacterium (assembly GCA_031416875.1). Lineage (GTDB taxonomy): Bacteria > Planctomycetota > Planctomycetia > Planctomycetales > Planctomycetaceae > SXXK01. Next base: position 2,091 of record JANOUN010001023.1, read on the forward strand.
GTGGCTGGTGGACCGATGTCGCCGCTCGCCGCTTTGGGCTGAAATGGGGTCGACGGCTGCCCATCGTGGCCACACGATTCACGGCCGCCTGCGGTTACGGCATGTGCATGGCCCTCGGGCTGTTATGCATGCCTGATCCGGATTCGCGCTGGCTGCCGTGGATGATTGTCGTGGGGCTCAGCATCGCAACGTTCAGTTGTGATCTGGGTGTACCGGCGATGTGGGCGTATTCCCAGGATGTCGGCGGCAAATACACGGCATCAATTATGGGCTGGGCCAATATGCACGGCAACTTCGGTGCTGCCGTTGCTCCACTCCTTTACAACGCGATCCTAGGTGAAACACCAACTCTGTCGCAATGGAATACCTTGTTCGCGTTCTGCAGCGGAGTCTTCGCTCTTTCCGGCGTCACAGCTCTGGTGATCGACAGCACGAAATCGATCTCAAGCCCGCGTCATCATCCGGCGTGAGTATGCTGCATTTCGTCAGAGGTTATCTGTCTGATTCGTGTTCATTCAGTTTCTCATTCATCAGCTTCACAATGTGAAAACGATCGAAGACATGTTTAACATGCGGAAGATTCTTTAGCACGGCGGAGGCCGGGCAAGGCTCTTCGTGTAGTTGCGCTACGGCACCACATTCGGCAGCACCGCATTCAGGACTTGTTTGCAACGTAGCCTGAAACGCCTGCGTCGTTCTGCCAGCGGCCGCGGATCTGGTTCGCGTTATCGCAAACCGTTGTGGTGCGAGCCAACTCATAACTCGTCGAGTTCGTCTTCGGTGACGACGGGAATAAATTCGACGTTCTGATAGATTGCGGCAAGTGGCAGTTGGCATTCAATCTCAGGCAGCGGGATGATCGCATCGAGTCCCGTGTAAACCTCACGGTCGAAACCACTGTCGCCGCGTCGATAAACGAGTACCGCTGCCGATGCCTGCTCGACAAGCACGCAGACGCACAATGAGTCGATTGACAAATACGCCTCACGCTTTTCGTATTCGTCAATCCGCCGAGTGGATTCCGAGATCACTTCGACAAT
>JANOUN010001024.1:0-6350 GCA_031416875.1 Planctomycetota bacterium
TATCAGGCCATTGATCCGGATAAAGAAAAGACGGTGACAGACGAGGCAGGTCTGGCGGCATTGAAGAATGCAAAGAAGAGCGGAAGTTTCGAAGCGTTGGGCAAGATGGTGATGTTCCCGGCGTTTATGCTGACGTGCTATATCATCTTGTTCCTCTACTTCAAATCGAAGGGTGGCTACAAGGCTCAGGCCCTTGGCGGAAATCACTGATCAAGGAGATGGGCCGAGTTCCTGAAGCTCGGTCCATAGCTGCGATTCCTGTAGCCTGGACATTCATGTCCGAGATATTGGCCATGCGACGGACATGAATGTCCATCCTGGATTCGATCTGCAACGTGTTTTGAAGAGTAAGCGTAGCGACTGAGCCGCACTTGCACTTCTGCAATTCTCGAAGCCCGGCATCCATTCGATGCCGGGTTTCTTTGCGCGCCATACCTGGACTTGACGGACAGAACGCTTTATCTATATCGCACGCGGTTGGCATTGGCTTGTTTAACCGCGTGCCCAGCGGGCCGCGATTGTTGTATTTGACATTTCGTATTTGAGATTTGAGATTTGAAATACGAAGCGCGGGGCGATGCCCACGCGGTTAAACGGATGTGCCATCCTCAACCGCGCGCGGTATAAGCGTCATCGCCTTTCACGAGAACACGTCCGACTGGTGACCTTCTTCCGTTTGCGTTGACTCTCGGCATAAGGGGCAGTCAAACGGTCCTGCGGCACGACCCTGAATCGTTGGCAGATCCGGCAGGAAATCGTGCTGAGGAAGTTGAAAGCCGTGGTTGTCAAAACTTTTTTCCGGCTCAACGCATTGGAACCGTGTAGTGTTGCGGTATCAGGAGTCGCACGAAAGTTCCGGCGACTCCACTAACTCTCGCGAAAGGTTTTACCGATGCGTTTGCTTGTTGCATTTTCAACTGTAGCGATGATTGGACTCTCTTCGTCCGCGATGGGTTTTGAATCAGCCTCATCACCGATTCCTTCCGGCAACCTGACGCAGTCAATGCGGTCTCTGGAAGTTCGCCCATTGTCAAAGCAGGCGGATGAGTTGTCAGTCGTCCAGAGTGGCCGTGCTGGCGGCTTTTTTGGTCGACTTATGGAAATCGAACGCCGGAAGAACGCCTGGCTGCGCAGCATGGTGCGTTAACCGATTCAGGTGCCGGCCCTTCCGACCGGTTGTATTCCGCAGACTTCCAGGTGTTTTCCTCAGAACATCCGATTTCTGGCAGGTGATTTTGCCGAGTTTTCTGAACGGATGCCTGTTCTCGAAAAGCTGCAGAATCTATTGGCAAGACGACTTTTCGTTTTGTAACATTGTGTTCGTTCCTGGTGGTTTCCTCAGCCAGGTTGAAATGCTGAAACAATTGTTTCAGTATTGCAACCTGAACTCTGAAAGGCCGTTTGATCCTGCGGGCACGGATTCAAGACAAAAATTGCGAATCCCGCCCGACGCCAGCGTCTCATACCCGGATCGATATCAACGCGGCAAACTCGAAATGAGGTTGCCGCGTTTTTTTACGTGCCAGTCAACATGATTCATCCGGCGTTCCGGAGAGACTGCGGGATAACCCGCCGAGACGGTCTGCATCGTATTGCCGCATCCATGACAATGGCCTGTCGTGCAATCCATACATCCGAATTTCACCCCGGCTGACGCGATTTGATGTCATCGTGCCTCATTTGTTTTTCCGAAGGAACATCAAGTGTGGCTTCGGCTTGTGACATGGTAAATGTTGCTCCTGATTGATCAGGACAGCCGGTTCCACAATTTCATTCCCGCAGATCGAAGTAAATCATGGCTGCTCAAATTCTTGTCGTTGACGATTCTCCTGCCGATCGTCTGTTCCTTGGACATTTCCTTCGGCGACACACCGAATTCACCATCACTTTCGCAAACGATGGCATGGACGCCATCGAGTCGGTGCAGCGTCAGCGGCCTGCGCTGATCGTGTCGGACCTGCGAATGCCCGGCATGAACGGACTGGAATTCGTCAGGAAACTGAATGTCCTGGACTTGAATATCCCCGTCATTCTGATGACGAGTTTCGGTTCAGAACAAATCGCAGTCGATGCTCTGTCGGCAGGTGCTGCCAGCTACGTTGCCAAGCGTAATCTGGAAACCGAGCTGGTCAGTACGATCAAAAACGTGATGGCAATCACTGAGCGAAGAGAGAATCGCAGACGCACACTGGAATGTCTTGCGTATTCTGAATCGCATTTCGTACTTGGCAACGATACCGCGTCTGCCGCACATCTGATCAGCCATCTGCTCGATGCGGCGATGACAATGAAGCTCCTGTCGGGGCATGAGCAGACACACGTCGGCATCGCATTGCAGGAAGCATTGTCAAATGCGATTCATCACGGGAATCTGGAGCTCGATTCTGAACTGCGTCAGGTTGACGAAAACAACTATTATGCTTTGGCCGATCAACGTCGAAAGCAGCATCCCTATGCCGGTCGAAAGGTCTATGTGGAAGCAGCGCTGTCACGGAGCGAACTTCATTTCGTGATTACCGATGAAGGCCCGGGATTTGACATAAGAAAAGTGCTGGATCCCACAGCAGAAGTCAATCTGGATCGCATCGGTGGTCGTGGCTTGCTCCTGATCCGCAGTTTCATGGACAGCGTCACATACAACGAATGCGGAAATCAGATCACGATGACGAAACATGTCTCGGCAGTTGAACCCAGAGTGATCGCTCCGGGAGACGTGTCACGCAGTCAGTCAGCGCTGGTGGCCGCAGCCTGCAGTTGATGTGCAGCGGCATCGATTGGTCACTGAAGGGAACAGAGAATCATGGGCACCACATCGATCAAGTCACTGCGTGTGCTGGTGGCAGAAGACAATCCCGTCAATCAGATGTTCGCCGCACGACTGGTTGAAAGGCAGGGCCATACTGCGCGAGTGGTTTCTAACGGTCAACTCGCCATCGATGCATTACGGCGCGAGACGTTTGATGTTGTGCTCATGGATCTCGGGATGCCCCTGATGGATGGTTTCGAAGCCGTCCGTGAATTGAGGCAACTGGAAAAGCAAACCGGATGCCATCTGCCTGTGATTGCAATGACGGCCAACGCGACGTCCGTTGATCGAGACAGATGCCTGGCCGTCGGTATGGATGATTTTGTCGGCAAACCGGTCCAGGCAGCGGAACTCGCGACCGTCATGGCTCGGGTGTTTCAGCGTGCTGCTCAATCCTGTGCCGACGTCCGGACGCCATACCCTGTGGATTCAGGGAAAAATGAGACGTCCGTATGTGATCTCGCAGCAGCACTCAGGAGACTGGACGGTGATCTCAGCTTCCTGAAGCAGCTTGGGCAACTCTTTCTTGACACCATTCCTGAACAGCTTCAGTCTCTCCGGACTGCGGTTCAGGATCACAACGGGAGCCTGATTGGCGACCTGGCACATTCGATCAAGGGATCAGTCAGGCATTTTTTTGCCGGCTCCGCGTATGAGTTCGCACAGCGGCTGGAAAGCATCAGCCTGTCCGGTGACAGCGTGATGATCGAGCATACGTACGAGCAGCTTCTGCATCAGGTCGGGCGACTGCAAACTCAGCTGCGGAACATGCTGTTCTCGTTGCCGGAAATCAGGTCGAATTCAGGAGTTTCGTGACATGCCTCGTGCGCCGATCCCTTCCGATGAAATGCAGCGTTTGAATTTTCTGCATGAGTGCTGCATTCTCGACGCATCGCCGGAAAATGTATTTGACGACCTGACAGCACTGGCGGCGCGGTTGTGCGACACGCCTATTGCCCTTGTCAGCCTTGTCGATGCTGAGCGGCAGTGGTTCATGTCTGCCGTTGGAATCGAAGTGCAGGAAACGCATCGAGATTTCGCCTTTGGTGCGCATGCGATTCTGGGCCATGAGCCATTGATCGTGAGAGATGCGGCAACCGACGCGAGAACCTTTGACAATGCACTGGTGCTGGGATCCCCGCACATTCGATTTTACGCAGGCATGCCGCTGTGCTCGGGAGACGGCCATGCCCTGGGAACCTTGTGTGTCATGGACACAGTTCCGCGCGACATCACCGCGCCACAACTGGCTGATCTGAAGTCCCTCGCGCGACAGGTGACTTCGCAGCTGGAGCTTCGGAGGCTTAACCGGGCGCTGAGCCAAGCTCAGTCACACGTTCAGGTGATGCACACGCGACTGACCGATGACACCGAATCGCGACACGCTCGTGATGAAGCGATGTTGATGCGTGCAAGAAACGTGACCGATGCCCGCAGGACAGAAGAGAGTCTGCGTTTTGAACGTGAACGCCTGGATCTGGCACTCGCCGGCGGTGAGATTGGTACATGGGACTGGAATATTCAGACCGGGAAAGAGATCTGGGACGCAGGATTTGCCGACTTACTGGGTGAACGACACGAAGACCTGAATCAAAGTTTCAACGAGTTCATCGCACGCGTTCATCCGCATGACCTGGCGGCAGTCAGGTCGAGCGCACAGAAGCATTTGGACGGACTGACACCGATTTACGCGGCCGAGTTCCGTATCCGCCAGAAGGATGGCGAATGGCGATGGGTTCAGGCACGCGGACGACTCATGCAGCGAGATCAGAATGGACGTCCGCTTCGCATGCTCGGTACGATGGCCGATATTTCCGATCGTAAAAGGACCGAAGAAGAATTGGTCACCGCCCGCGTCATGGCGGATACCGCCAATCGCTCCAAGAGCGAATTTCTGGCCAATATGAGTCATGAGATTCGGACGCCCCTGACTTCCATTCTGGGTTATGCAGATTTGCTCTCGGAACCGGGATTGAGTGTCGTTGAGACGGCCGACAGTATCGCCATCATCAAGAGTGCTGGAAGTCACTTGATGACGATCATCAACGACGTGCTTGACCTGTCGAAGATTGAAGCGGGCAAAATGACCGTTGAATGCATTGAGACTTTTCCATCCCGCGTCATTCACGAAGTTCTTTCTGCCCTGCGACCTGCGGCAGAGGCAAAAGGACTTCAACTGAGCGCACGATGCGTCGGCCCCATTCCAGGTCGGATCTCTTCGGACCCGGTGCGAGTCCGTCAGATCCTGATGAACCTTGTTGGCAATGCCGTGAAGTTTACGGAACACGGGCATGTCTGTGTGACGGTTCAGATGGCTCCCAAATCAACCGATGGAATCGAACGCCTGGCGTTTGAAGTGACGGATACCGGCATCGGAATGACACAGCAGCAATGCCGATCACTGTTCGAATCATTCACGCAGGCTGATCCTTCCATGACGCGGCGGTTCGGCGGAACCGGCCTGGGCCTGGCGATCTGTCGTCGCATGGCGCGGATCCTTGATGGGGAAATTGTTGCCACGAGCCAACCCGGCCTTGGCAGTACTTTCCGGGTCACCATTGCAACCGGATCGCTGCAGCATGTTGAAATGTTCGACTCTCTTTCCAGCGCCGAAGAGACTTCAGACCGCAGCGCATTCGCACGGCATCACCTGAAGAAATCGCTGCAAGGCAGGATTCTGCTGGCCGAGGACAATCCGGTGAACAGGCGGCTGTTCGAGGCCATTCTCCGTAATGCCGGCGCCGACGTCGATCTTGCAGAAAACGGTCAGGTTGCCGTTGAGAAAGCTGTCACCGCGATGATGCCGTCCTCATCACCGAACCATGTGGCACACAGCAAGCCACTACCGGGCTATGACGTGATCCTGATGGATATGCAGATGCCTGTGCTGGATGGTTACAGCGCCACGAAACACCTGAGAGCGATTCGATATCAGGGACCCATTATTGCCCTGACGGCACATGCGCTGATGGAAGACAGGGAGAAATGCCTTGCGGTCGGGTGCGACGATGTCATCAGCAAACCAGTCGAACGAGACTTGCTGATTCACACCTGCCACAATTGGATTGAACGTGCTCGATCGAATCGTTGCCGGCTGAGCGGCATCGACAAGTCCGCAGGGACCACAACGGCGCCGGATCCTGCCGGTGTTGACATGAAGGCGCTGATGGATTCAGTCAACGGCGACATGGAACTGCTCGCCGACCTGATAGACATCTTCATGTCGAACTCTGCTGATCTGATCTGCGAGATACAGCAGGCGATCGAAGCCAGGGACTGCGCGGCAATTGGCCCCGTCGCACATTCATTGAAGGGGGCTGTCAGTACGTTCTCTGCGCGAAACGCACTGCATGCGGCAATGACGGTTGAGACTCTTGCAAGGGATGCAGATCTGGACGGAGCGACAGAGGCCTTTGACCGCCTCAGGTCGGAAGTTGATGAACTGATGCGTGAGCTGGCTGAGCTTCGCAGCCACGCGGCAAGACCTACGGCTGGCCAGTTTATGAATTTGTAGGGTGTGACAAGCAACGCGCAGGCACACCGA
>JANOUN010001025.1:0-3540 GCA_031416875.1 Planctomycetota bacterium
GACCACCGGCTAATTTCTGGTGTCCCTCCGGGACGAAGCACACTGGGACGTCATTTTCCGCGGCGCACTTCATTTGTGATCAGTACAACACGGAGGGCTGACGCCCAACCGCTCGCTGAGACGTCATTTTCCGCGGCGCACGTCATTTGTCGTTGAACCCGGAATTGCACAAACCTGTGTCGCTCCGGTAACCTGAACATCCTGATGTCGTCGAGTTGTGTTCGCATTCCGGGAGATGTCTGAAATCGAAACTCCTCTGACAGCTCAAGGCGATCTTCATCTGGTTCCGCGATTTCCGGTGCAGCTTGCTGCGTTGTGTATTGTCGCGGCGTCGCTGACGCAGCCGTTGACCATCGTGGCAGATGATGGGCTCGACAGGATACGCGGCCGTGGCACGCTTGTTTGGGGAGCCGATCAGGAAGGCGGTGGTCCGTTTGTCTATCCGGATCCAAATGATCCCACACAACTGGTTGGCTTCGAAGTCGAACTGGCACAGCTGATTGCCGAACACCTGGGCGTCAGGCCGGAATTCTCGCAGGGACAATGGGATAAACTGCCGGATCTGCTCGATCGCGGCGACATTGATCTGGTGCTGAACGGTTACGAATGGTCGACCAATCGCGCCGCTCGCTATGGCTTATCGATCCCGTATTACATCTATGAGCTGCAGCTCCTTGGACGCGCCCACGATGAGCGTCTCACGTCGTGGGATGATCTGCTCAAGCCCTTCCATGGACGCAAACGAAAGATCTCGCTGCTTGGCGGATCAGCCGCGCAGGATTATGTCGAGCGATTTGGTGGCGACAACATCGACGTGGCGCTGTTTGATGGTGCCACGGATGCCATGGAGGCCACTGAACTGGGACTGAGCGGAATTGATGCCAATGTGCAGGATCTTCCGATCTGGCTCTTTTATTCGAAAGGCTTTCCACAACTGCGTCCGATCGGTGAGCCAGTGGGACGCGGTTACTACGTCGCGATGACGCGCAAGACGGATCAGGATTTGCTTCGCGCCGTGAACGAGATTCTGCTGCAGGCGCTTCAGGACGGGCGGCTGCATCGAATCTTTGAGAAGTACGGCATGTGGAATGACACGCAGATGATGCGTGGACTGGAAACGGACAAATCCGGCGGCTTTGTCGGCAGTGCTGAACCGGTATCGAACGGTGAAGACAAGGATGCGGCGACAGCGAGCTACGAACCCTCCGGAGGCTGGACCGTGATTCGACAGCGCGGCGGGCTGCTGGTGAAATCGGCGGGAGTGACAATTCTGCTGTCGGTGACAGCGATGCCGATCGCGGTGTTTATCGGCCTGTTGATCGCGCTGGCTCGATTGTACGGGCCGTGGTATCTGGGAAAACCGGCCGCCGTGTATGTTGAGATCGTACGAGGCACACCTCTGGTGCTTCAGTTGTATTTGATCTATTTCCTGGTGCCCAAGCTGCTGGACATCGTCTTTCCCGGCATGGAGCTGACCATCAATGCGTTCGCGGCGGCGGTCATGGGACTGGCGATCAACTATTCGGCGTACGAAGCAGAAATCTATCGCGGCGGAATTCAGTCCATTCCGCGCGGCCAGATGGAAGCGGCGATCTCGCTCGGCATGTCTCGCAGCCTCGCCCTGCGTCGCATCATCATTCCTCAGGCGACACGTCTGGTGTTGCCGCCGATGACCAACGACTTTATCGCGCTGTTCAAAGACACGGCCGTGTGTTCCGTGATTACGGTGGTGGAACTTTCGAAACAGTATTACATCCAGGCTCGCAGTGCCGGTGCCATCGTGGAACTGGGACTGCTGACCGCGCTGCTTTATCTGGCGATGAGTTATCCGCTGTCCGTGATGACGAATCGTCTGGAGAAGAATCTGAATCAGGAGCGGCGCGGATGATCGAACTGACCAATATCGTCAAACGCTACCAGCAGCATGAAGTTCTGCGAGGTGTCAGCCTGAGGGTTGCGGACGGTGAAGTCTGCGTGCTGCTGGGACCCTCCGGCGGCGGCAAAAGCACACTGCTGCGGACAATCAACGGACTGGAATCCTTCGATTCCGGGTCGATTCGCGTGAGCGACATCGTCCTCAATGCGGCACCCGGCCCGGAACGCGATGAGGCCCTGCTGCAGATTCGGAAGCGCGTAGGCATGGTGTTCCAGCAGTTCAACCTGTTTCCTCATCGTTCCGTTCTGGAAAACGTGACGGAAGCACCGATCCACGTTTTGAAGCAGTCTCGGGAAGCCGCCGTACAGAACGCGCGTCGCATTCTGGCGCGCGTGGGCATGGCAGACAAAGAACACGCCCGCCCCGGTTCATTGTCCGGAGGCCAGCAGCAGCGCGTGGCAATTGCTCGGACACTGGCCATGAATCCGGAGGCCATTCTGTTCGATGAACCCACCAGCGCCCTGGATCCTCGCACAACCGCCGAGGTGATCAGCGTCATGACCGACCTTGCCGCCAGCGGTCAGCGGATGATCGTGGTGACTCACGCGATGTCCTTCGCCCGCACCGTCGCTCATCAGGTTCATATTCTGCACGCCGGTCGCATCGCCGAATCCGGCCCGCCGGAACAGATCTTCGAAGACCCTCAGGAAGCAATTACCCGCGAATTCCTTTCAGAGGCCGCGCGGGCCTGAGAGCTTGATGGCGAGCGGCATGCGTCAGCTTGCCGGTACTCCGCAAATCCCGGCAGCCAGATGGTCCGAGAATCGAATTCGACAGGCATGCCGACACCGCATCACTCAAGAGTGACAGAAGACCCTGCGCGGGCTTCGCCCGCTACCCATCGTCGAAGTCGGGCCACAAAAACAGCGTTGTCATTCACACAGGAACACATTCGGCAGAAATATTGATGGCAGAAATATGAATCGCTGATTGACCTCCAGTCGTGGTCTGTCTTTTTCTGCCGCTCATTTTTCTGCCAGAAATGACCTGACTTCTGCAAACCAACGTCCGAAAATCTTCGCGGGAGAGCAAGAAATCAACGGTGAGTAGTTCGAAGTGGATCAAGTTGTGGTCTTGATTGCGACGCGCGGGACGTTGATAATCCTCACAACTAGAGCTCTGTCACCAATGAAACGAGGGGTTGTGGCTTGACAGAGCACTAGACCCGAGAAATCTCTTGCTGCGATTTGGAGTCCATCGAATGCGGTCCATTGAAGAACGTGTTGCAAAACTCGAAGAAATGGTGTTCGGCTCACATGAAGGCTCAGTCCAGCGGGACGATTGGCTGAAAAGTGTGGGGACCGTCACCGACGACGCGATGTCCAGGGAAATCATCGACGGCGCATTGCGTCGGCGTGAAGAAGAACGCGAGCGAGCGAGGCATGAGAACGGGCTTGATTCCGTATGATCATTCTGCTGACCGCCAACACTCAGGATTATGAACGAGTGCCTAACCTGCAATTCGAGAACTGGCTCGGTGGGTGAGTAGTTATCTGCATTGAAATACCGATCCGTGTTTATCCCTCGGAACTGGGACGCAGCCGGGCAATGTTTCGGACAAGAATGTCCAGGGTACAGAAATCTTGGCGCGGGCTTCGCCCGCA
>JANOUN010001026.1:0-2391 GCA_031416875.1 Planctomycetota bacterium
GTGCTTCCGATCTGCAGGAAAGCACTGGCAGAGCCAGTGGCACACATTAAAACACGACTGATAAAGCATTACTGTTTCTCTATCGTTTCGTGTTTGCCACAATTTACGACTGCTCTGGAGCCCCGTCCTGCCGAAAGGCCCTGGAGTTCCGCAAGTTCTCGGTACCAAACGCAGGACTCAAGCAACTCTTCGTGAGTTCCCACAGCGCTGATTGCGCCGTCCTGAAGAACGACGATGCGATCGGTTTGACTGAGCGTGCTCATTCGGTTGGAGACGACGATCGTGGTTCGATCGTGCATGGCCGCAACAATGGCTTCGCGGATTTCGTATTCGGTTTCCGGATCGACAGACGCTGTAGCATCATCGAGCAGCAGAATGGAGGGATTTGTCACAATCGCCCGCGCGAGTGCCAGTCGTTGTCGCTGGCCCCCGGACAGATTCGAACCGTGTTCACCGACCATGGATTCGTACTGGTCCGGTAGTTCGCGAATGAACTCATCGGCCGCCGCGATCTTTGCCGCCGCCGCAATCTGTTCCATCGTGGCGTCAGGAATTCCGAATGCAATGTTCGCCGCGATCGTGTTACTGAACAGAAAACTGTCCTGAAACACGATGCCCATCGCACGCCGTACATCGTCCAGATTCAGTTTCCGCAGATCGACACCATCCAGGCAGATGCTCCCGGAACGCACGTCATAGAATCGCTTCAGCAGACTCAGCAAAGTTGTCTTGCCGGATCCTGTAGGGCCGGTGATCCCAATGCACTCACCCGACTGAATTCTCAGCGAAACATGGTGCAGAACCATGCGATCTGGATGATATCCAAATGAGACGTCGTCCAGTTCGATGGATTCAGAGACACGCTCCAAGCGCTGTGCGTTGGGTGCCGTCGCAATCTGAATCGGTTCGTCCAGCACCTCGAACACTCTTTGTGCGCTGGCCAGACTCGTCTGAATACTGTTGGCAATGTTTGTGATCTGCGAGACCTGATTGGCGAATTCGTGGAGCAGATTCGCGAACACAAACAAACCGGTCCCGAGTGCCAACTCACCACGAATCACAAGCGTTCCGCCGTAACCGATCAGCACCAGCATGTTGATCTGAGTCAGCAGTCCCATTGTGGGCTGAAATGTCGAGATCCGGAAGAAGATAGTTTGCTTGAGATCCCGAATGTTGTGATTGGCTTCCTGAAATCGTGCGGCCTGTTCGGATTCGCGGGCAAACCCTTTGACAACCTGTATCCCCTGCAGATTTTCGACCAGCGTGCGAATCATGACGTCGCTCAACTCACTGGCCTGGCGGTAAGCGGGTTGCACGAGCTTTGAAAACACGATTGCGCCGACCCACAGCAACGGCGTACTTGCCAGACAGACCAAAGTCAGCCAGACATGCATTTTCAGCATGTACACCAGATAGACAGTCAGGGTCAGCAAGACGGTCAGGACTTTGATGATCACGCCATCGACAAAATTTCGAACATTGCTGGCGTCGCCGGCCGCTCGATTGATAATGGAACTGCTCTCGCCCGCGTCGTAAAAGTTGAAGCTCAGCTGCTGCAGTTTTGAATACACGTCGGTCCGGATGCGAACGAGAACCTCCTGCGACAGTGCGCTGGACGCGATAGCAGCCAGATACTTCAATGCTGCCGTGAGCATCGCCACGACCAGGATCAGTCCGGACAGCGCAGTGATCACCTGCAGAGGACTCCAGGCGGCAGGCGGATGCAGTCCCAGCGGCCATTGAGGCGGCGTGGAATTCTTAAGAACCTGTGAAGACAGGTAATCGATTCCAAGCCCCGTGATTCCCAGAGTCGACAGACTCAACACGACCAACGTGATCTGCATGAGCACAACAGCCGTGCAGGAACCGCGATACTCCAGTGCCAGCCTCAGCAACCGGCGCAGGAGCTTTTTTGAGGACAGCCTGCGGCGTACCTTTAGGACGGATTGACTTCCCTGTGAGACCCCTGAAACCCCGGACAACTTGGTAACCTTGCTTCACTGTTCAGACGCGGCGATCGGTGACAGGGACATTTTTATGCCTCGGTGGGGTTTGAGAACAGATGGAAATCCTCCCGAAGAATGAGTTTCCGAAGCCTGTGAACGAGAAAATACTCTGGAAAATGGCCGTTTTGTAAACTGTCCCCGCATTTTGAGGCACATTCGCGTAGAAACCTGACTCTCCGAGTCGCGCCGAAAAGCTGGAGGTGTTTGCCAGAAACGGGTGGCTCGACGATTGTTCAATTCAGCTAGTCGCACCCGGAGTCTGTCCCGATACATCAAAACCGTGAGCCGCAAGGCGCGAGCCGCGGGTAATTTGCCTGCAAAAACCGGCGGCTAGCGGGGTGTTGATTTAGTGATTTTTTGGGCTCATAATCATACCAACCCGAAG
>JANOUN010001027.1:0-9574 GCA_031416875.1 Planctomycetota bacterium
GATGAGTTCCGGCCGCTGGCATGGCAGTATCGTGACTACGTGATTCGTGCATTCAACCAGGACAAGCCGTTCGATCAGTTTATCCGCGAGCAATTGGCTGGCGATGAACTCGTCGAGGGCGTTCCGGAAACTGCCGCACAAGCCGACATGCTGATTGCCACGGGTTTTCTGCGGCTTGGTCAATGGGACAGCACCGCCGCCATCTTTCAGGAAGAAGATCGCCTGCGTGCGGAAATGATGTCCGATCTGACCAACACGACGGCGGCGGCGTTTCTGGGCATGACGATGTCGTGCTGTCAGTGTCATGATCACAAGTACGATCCGCTGTTGCAGGCCGACCACTATCGGCTGCGCGCGTTCTTCGCAGGTGTCACGCCTCGCGATGATCTGGCAATTTCGCTGGCCGACGAACAGGCAGAAATCGACAGACACAATGCCGAAGTCGATCTGCAGATCACCTCGGTGAAGTCGGAGCTTGAATCACTGGGTCGCAACCAGTCTGAATCCGCACAACGCATTGAAGAACTGACAGCAAAGGTCGCGGAACTCGAAGGGACGAAACTCGCACCTCGCATGGCAATGGCCGCAACGGATTCCGGTCCCGCAGCTCCGGCGATTCATGTACTCTACCAAGGTGATTTTTCTTCCCCTCGTGAAGAAGTGTCGCCCGGATTTGTGACACTCTTCACGCCAGGACCGGCCGACATTCATCCGCCTCGGGAGAACACCACCGGGCGTCGTCTCGCGCTGGCGAACTGGATCGCATCGGCTGACAATCCGTGGACGGCGCGCGTCATCGTCAACCGCATCTGGCAGCAGCACTTCGGGATCGGACTTGTCGCGACGCCGAACGATTTCGGTTACAGCGGCGAACGTCCGACACATCCTGAATTGCTCGACTGGCTGGCTGTGGAATTCATGCAGCGCGGCTGGTCGATCAAAGACCTGCATCGGTTGATCGTGACATCGGCCACATATCGGCAGCGCAGTTTTGGCCATTCTTCCGTAGCAGAACTTTCGGCGCGCCGTCAGCTGTATGGCATGCAGAACGTCCGACGACTGGATGCGGAAACTCTGAGAGACAGTCTACTGGCCGTGTCCGGATTGTTGAAGCCGCATGAGGCGGGCAAGCCGGTCTGGCCGCCGATGGACGACGAACTGCTGCACGCACAACCGGCTGTTCTCGAAGCCATTGAAGGTAAAGACGGCGGTCGCATGCAGGGCTGGTATCCGGATTCGATCGAAGCGACAGATGTTCGGAGTGTCTTTCTTGTGCGCAAGCGATGTTTGCCAATTCCGTTTCTGCAGGCATTCGATTTGCCTGAAACGACGGTTTCGTGCGCTCGCCGCGACACCACGGTCGTCGCGCCGCAGGCCTTAATGCTGCTCAACAGTCCGGACAGTGTTCGCTATGCACAGGCATTGGCGGACAGAGTTCAGCGAGGACAATCATTTGATCTGAGCGACGCGGAGAGTTCCACGAGGCTTGTGGAAACTCTCTTTGACATGGCGTTGAATCGCACGTCAACTGTCGACGAACTGCAGGTGTCGATTGAATTTCTGCAGCGGCATCAGGCCGAACATCAGGACGCCGGAGCGCCGGCAGGTCGCCTGGCGTTGATCGATCTGTGCCGGGCCATCCTGAATCTGAATGAGTTCGCATACATCGATTGACTGGACGGTGCCATGCGGACAAAGGGACTGTCGTCATAATCGTTTAACGGCAAGCCGCAGGCGTCGTTGCCGCGTTTCGCCTGCGCCTGCGGCTCGCCGTTAAACGAAAATGCCGACTCTGTGAACTAAAACCACAAACTTCCAGAACGAAAACCTCACATGATCCACCAACTGCGACGCACGTTTCTGACACAGACCGGCGCTGGTTTCGCCAGCGTTGCCCTGAGCGCTCTGCTGGCCGACGAGGTAAAGGCAGAGTCCGGGAAGCAGGAGACATTGGATCCGCTGCAGCCATTGGCCGCGCGTGTCCCGCATTTTGCACCGAAGGCAAAACGCGTCATCTTTCTGTTTCAATACGGAGGCCCCTCAACGTTTGATCTGCTGGACTACAAGCCGGATCTCGTCAGACTTCACGGTCAACCGGTACCCGCATCGCTGCGAGCGAACCCGGACAAAGTTGGCGGCGTCTTCAATCACTGCAAGGACGAGCTGATGGCGGGGCCGTGGAGGTGGGCGCGACACGGCCAAAGCGGGCAGTGGGTTTCTGAATTGCTGCCGCACACGGCGAAGCACATTGATGAGCTTTGCCAGGTTCGGTCAATGTACAGCGAAAGTTCAAATCACGCACCGGCCACTTATCTGATGAATACCGGGGCGATCCTGAGCGGTAAGCCAAGTCTTGGATCGTGGGTCACGTATGGACTCGGTTCGCTCAATCAGAACCTGCCGGGTTTTGTGTTGCTCTACAAAGTGGGTGGCCTCGGGGGCTCAGCCAACTGGAGCAATGCATTTCTGCCCGCTGCGTTTCAGGGGACTCAGTTTCGTCATGAAGGTTCCCCCGTTCTCAATCTGCAACCACCGCAGGAATTTGCCGGCGTCCAGCGCTCGACACTGGATTTTGCACAGGCGCTGAACCGGAAGCACGCTGCAGCACGCCCCGGTGTGCTCGATCTGGACGGGCGTATTGCATCGTATGAACTGGCGTACCGCATGCAGTCGGCAGCGCTGGATATCGGCGAATTGTCGCTGGAGACAAAGGAAACTCAGGACGCCTATGGATTGCACGACGACAACAAGGACAAAGCGCTGTTCGGCCGCATGTGCCTGCTTTCGCGCCGCCTTGTTGAAAAGGGAGTGCGGTTCGTGCAGCTTTACAACGCCGTCGACAAACTGGGCTGGGACGGACACGACAACAATACCGACTACAATACTCGCAACGCGGCTCAGACCGACCAGCCCATTGCCGCGCTGCTGACAGATCTGAAACAGCGCGGGATGCTGGATACGACTCTGGTGATCTGGGCCGGAGAATTCGGGCGCACGCCGATGATGCAGGGAAACGGCGGTCGAAACCATAACCCGTACGGATTCACGATCTGGATGGCCGGCGGCGGCGTCAAGCCCGGCGCAGTCATCGGCGCGACGGATGAAATCGGCCTGCGTGCGGTCGAAGAGATTCAGCCCGTGAAAAATCTGCACGCCACGATTCTCACGGCCCTGGGACTGAATCCTGATGATCTGTTTTCTGAGCACAACGGACGTCAGGAACGACTGACCGGCGTCGCACAAAGCTGGCAAACGATCCCTGGCGTGTTCGGTTGAAGGCTGGGACATGTTCCGCCCAGGCTGGGGGACCGTCGTTTTAATCGTTTAACGGCAAGCCGCAGGCGTCGTTGCCGTGTTTCGCCTGCGCCTGCGGCTCGCCGTTAAACGAATTTGCGGACTCTGTGAAGTAAGGTGTCGTGCTGCATTTCGGGTATCGGGGGGAAGTCGTATCGAGCTGACAACCGAATTGCGGACAACCGAATGAAGACAGAAGTGTTCGTTCAGGAAACCACGTGCTCTCAATACGACGATTCTTCCTTCATCACGGTTGGGGATTGGTCCCTTTGACGCCCCACAGTTCTGTGAGCAGATCGAACATCTCCGGATCATGCGTCTTCAATTCACTGCTTTTGAACGGGAAGAAGTCGTTCCTGGTGAAATACGCCTCGGTCGTCTCAGCGAAATACTCCATGGGGTTCGTGATCGCATACGCGCGTTCGAACGTGTTTTGATCGACCACTCCATGGCAGCGTTCGACTTTGTCGTACCTGCCACTTTCTTTTGCGCGTTCGAATGTCGCGATGATCTGAGGATTTCCAAAGCCTTCCTTGAGCACAAGGTTGTGATACGCGTGAGAAAGCTCATGCAGCGCGAAGTTTGGCATCCGGCGGGTTTCCTGTGCGAAGCTCAGGATGTTGGAGAATTCCACACCCTTGACCATCACGGGATCACGGCCATTGTCCTTCAGCCATTCCTCACCGGGATGAAATTCCGCACCACCTTTCTTGCCTGGATACTCCGGAGAGAAATACAACGGCACTTTTCGCAGTTCTGCCACTGCCGGTTCCGGCACGACCCGCACGATTTCAGCCAGCTGCTTCCCGAGCAGGTTGAGTGCGATCTTTGTCGCTTTGGGTTCGTTTTTCAGCAATTCCTTGTTGACATGCACCGTCCATCCATTGAGTTCGCGCGTCTCACGCTCAATGATGGAATCGCTCGTTTTCGAATCCTCCGCGATGAGCGCGGTGACCGGAAACAACAGCATCACGGTCAGAATTCGCAGCAGGCGGGGCATGACTGATCGACCAAAGAGGAAAACGGAATTCAGTATCCGGCAAAAATACAAATGCCTCACGCGACCGTCAATCATGGTCGAGACGATCGGAGCGATTCATTTCAGTCTCTCGACTTCACGACAGACTCGCGGCTATCATGGCTGACCTCGCCCCGAAATTTCAACGCTCAGGACTCCCGCCATGCGCCGATGGATGACACTTGTCTGCACTTTTCTTTCGCTGGGCTCGGCAGGGATTGCGTTATCGGCTGATGAAGCAGCATCAGCGAGTTTTCGGGCCGGGGCGGCGATGGTCGATATCACGCCGACGGTGTTTCCGGTGATCGTCAACGGCATGGTCGAAGAACGCACGGCAACGATGGCCCACGATGTCCTCATGGCCCGAGCGCTGGTGCTGGATGATGGGCAGGAACGGATCGCGATCGTCGTAGTCGACAGCCTGATGCTGACGCGAGCCATGCTGGATGATGCGAAGGACCAGGCGAGCCAGCTCACGGGCATTCCAACGAATCGTATGCTGATCTCGGCGACACACACGCATTCGGCTCCGTCAGCCATGCCGTGTCTGGGAAGTCGCGTGGACCCTGAATACGCTCAGTTTCTGCCGGGACAGATTGTTCGCAGCATTGTGCAGGCGAACGAAAAACTGACTCCGGCGAAAGCAGGCTGGGCCGTGGTGACCGACGATCAGCACAACAATTGTCGTCGCTGGATTTTTCGATCCGATCGTATGACGATGGCCGATCCGTTTGGACAGTTCAACGTGAGAGCCCACATGCATCCCGGTTACCAGAGTCCGAATCACATCGGCCCCTCGGGACCTGCGGACACCGATCTGACGGTGCTGTCTGTGCAGACGACTGATGGCAAACCGCTGGCCGTGCTGGCAAACTATGCAATGCACTACTATGGATCGCCACTGGTCTCGGGCGACGTCTGCGGCCGTTTTGGATTGAAGGTTGCCGAACTCATCGGTGTGTCGGATCAGCAGCCCGGGTTTGTCGGAATTCTTTCGCAGGGCACCAGCGGCGACAGCATGTGGATGGATTACAGTCAGCCTGCCCGGCCGAATGATCTCGACGCTTACGTCAAGGCTTTGGCGGAAGGTGCGGTGCGGGCTTGCGAATCGATTCGATATCGGTCGGACATCACGCTGGCGATGGCGGAAGAAACGCTGAAACTGAATCGGCGAACTCCGGATGAGGCGCGCCTGAATTGGGCGCACGAGCTGGTCGCTCAGGTCGGCGATCGGCTGCCTCGGGGCTGGTCGGAAGTCTATGCCTTCGAGCAATTGCGGCTGCATGAAGATCCCACTGCGGAACTCAAGCTGCAGGCGATTCGCATCGGAGACTTTGGCATTGCGGCGATTCCCGACGAAGTCTTCGGCATCACGGGCATCAAGCTGAAGAACCGCAGTCCGCTTGCCGTCACGATGAACATTGAACTCGCCAACGGCGCAGAAGGTTATATTCCGCCGCCGGAGCAGCATCAACTCGGCGGATACACCACGTGGCCTGCACGAACCGCTGGACTGGAAGTGCACGCGGAACCCCAGATCGTCGAAACTCTGACAAGGCTGCTGGAACAGGTCGCGGGTAAGCCTCGGCGAAAAACCGTGGATGAACTGCACGTGTACGCGAAGTCGGTTATGGAATCGCAGCCAAAGGCGTTTTGGCGACTGGGGGAGATTGAAGGCACGGCAGACGCGTCGCTCGGCCGACGGGAATCTGCTGCGGCGCAAAGTCCCGCCGACGGAGCGGCGGGTGTACAGTACTTCGCCGCCGACGCAATCGGCAAACACCACGCCCTTTACGAAGAGGGTATCGCGTTTTACCTGCCGGGACCGAAGGGCGACGGCCTGAATCAGCAGCCACGAGGCAATCGGGCGGTGCATTTTGCAGGCGGGCGAGTTGCAGCGGTCGTTCCAAAGCTGGGCAATGTCTACAGCGTCGAATGCTGGGTCTGGAATGGTTTCCCGAACAACGAGCGAGCCGTCACGGGCTATTTCTTTTCGCGCGGCCCCGCTGATGATGCGCAGGTCGCGGGCGATCATCTGGGAATCGGCGGGAACTACATGGATCACGGCTGGGACGGCAGGCTGCTGCTGTTCAACGGGAACGAGCGAGACGAAGCGCTCACCGGGCGCACGGTGCTCGAAACTCGGACGTGGCAGCATGTGGCACTGGTTCGAAATGGGAAGCATGTCACCGTCTATCTGAACGGCAATCCTCAGCCGGAGATCGACGGTGATCTCGAACCGACGTACAAGGCGTCCAGCGATGAGATCTTCCTCGGTGGTCGCAGTGATCGCATGTTCGGGCTGGAAGGACGCCTGGATGAAGTCGCGTTGTTTGATCGAGCGCTGACCGCGGATGAAGTTGTCCGTCACTTTGCTGTTGCTGGTGAAATGGTGGGCCAGCGCGGCTTGTCAGCCGCTGGTCCCGCCCTACAACAGGACACGACTCCGGTGCCCGAGACTCCGCCGCTGTCCCCCGAAGAATCTATGAAGGTCGCTCATGTGCGGGAAGGCTATGAACTGCAACTCGTCGTCGCTGAGCCGCTCGTGATCGACCCCGTGGCCATAGACTGGGGACCGGATGGAAAACTGTGGGTCGCTGAAATGGCCGACTATCCATCCGGCATGGACAACAACGGGAAACCCGGTGGACGCATTCGATTTCTCGAAGACAAAGACAATGACGGAAAATATGAAACTTCGACCGTGTTGTTAAACGATGTGCCGTTTCCCACCGGCGTGATGGCGTGGGGTAAGGGGGTACTCATCACGGCTGCTCCGGAAATCATCTACGCCGAGGATTCCGACGGCGATGGCGAAGCAGAGATTCGAGAGACGCTGTTCTCAGGGTTTCTGGAAGGCAATCAGCAGTTGCGAGTCAACGGCCTGCGCTGGGGGCTCGATAACTGGGTTCATTGTGCGAGCGGTAGTCATCATGCAGGTTACGGCGCCGACAGCCAGATTCTGTCGCATCTCACCAACCAAAAGACCGCCGTCGGCAGTCGTGACTTTCGCATTCGCCCTGATGAAGGTCTGATCGATCCGCAAAGCGGCCCGTCGCAGTTTGGTCGTAATCGAGATGCCTGGGGCAACTGGTTCGGCGAACAGAACAGTTATCCTCTGTGGCACTACGTCCTGGAAGATCCCTACATCCGCAGGAATCCGCACTTCGCTCCGCCCGATCCGCGGCATCTGATGACGCCGTCGAATCCGCCGGTCTATGCGGCGGCACCTCCGGAAAAACGGTTTCACAGCTTTGAGCAATCCGGACGTTACACGTCCGCGTGTTCAGGGATCGTGTATCTGGATGAGTTGTTGTTTGAAGCTCAAAGTAGGTCCTGCCTGCCGGGCAGGACTTCCGCCGAAGGCGGACCGCTGCCAGAGAAAGCGAACGAACATGGGGCCGATCAGCCACAGGCCTCCAGGGGTCGCGACGAAGTCGCGAAGTCCTTTCCGGCAGAAAGGACCTGCTTGAGCGGGCTCAGCATCCAGCATGCCTTCACGTGCGAGCCGTTCAGTAACCTCGTCCAGCATAACCTGCTCATCGACGACGGCGTCAGTTTTCGATTCGAACGCGATCCGGCTGAAGCCGATGCGAAGACCGACTTCTTCGCCTCTGAAGATCGCTGGTGCCGACCGGTCATGGTCCGCACGGGTCCCGACGGGGCACTGTGGATTGTAGACATGTATCGGTACATGATTGAGCATCCTCACTGGCTGCCCAAAGAGGGACAGGATGAGCTGCGCCCGTTCTTCCGATCCGGCGATGATCGCGGCCGCATTTATCGGATCGTGCCTGTGAGCGGCACGGCGCTAGCCGCCGGTGTTCACGCATCAGAGACACCACGACCGAGGGCTAGCGCCCTGTCGCTCACGGGGCATCGCATGGACCAGTGCTCCACGGCTGACCTCATCGAGTCCCTCGAAAGCCCTAACGGCTGGCGACGAGACACGGCTCAACAGTTGCTGATTGCGGCGCGTGATGAATCGGCGGTGGAATTGCTATCGAAGATCGTCGCGCGCGGAAAACGACCCACAGCTCGGCTGCACGCACTATGCACGCTGGACGGACTGGATGCACTGACGCCAAAGATTGTTGAATCGGCTCTGCAGGATCCTCACCCAGGAGTCCGTCGGCAAGCGGTGCGATTAGCCCCTTCTGCGAAAGTGCCACTTACTTCGCTGCTTTCGCTGACTAAAGATCCCGACGCCAAAGTGCGACTTGAACTGGCCTGCGTCGCCGGACAGGTTCAGGAAACTGCGTCCGCAAGCATCCTCGGCGACCTGCTGCTCGGCGAGACAAATCCGTACCTCCAGGCCGCTGTGATCAGTTCCCTGAATGCGGGCAACATCAACAACACGATCGATCGGTTCGGAGCTGTCGTCCAGGGGGATGCTCTGGCCAACAAGCCCGGTGAGTCAAAAATGCCGGGCTTTACAGCGGCAAATCGCGATGAACTCACCAGCATTCTTTACGAACAAGCTGCCTCGATCGCACACGATGAGGACCTTGAACGCCTCCTGTTGCTCACGGTCGATGATTCAGACGACCGACTGCAGGCATGGCAGATGAAGAGTTTCGCCAGAATGCTTGACCGACTGAACGCACGGGGGTGGTCGATTTCTGATCATTTCGTCAATAAAGACCATCAGGCATGGATCGCGAATGCTTTTCAGATTGCTCGAAGGATGGCGGCAGATTCCTCTGAAGATGAAATCCTGCGTGTTGCCGCAATTCCGCTTTTGCTGCGAAGTTCGCATCAGCCGCAGGACATAGCCACGTTACAGGAAATGCTCACGCCGCAAACGCCTGTCAGTGTTCAGGAAGCCGCCATTCGCCATCTCGGTCAGCAGGTAACGGAATCCTCAGCTGACGCCCTGCTGGCAGGCTGGTCGTCGCATTCACCACTGATTCGCTCTCAGATTCTCACGGAACTCTCCAGCCGTCCGGAATGGATCGTGCGGCTTCTGACGCAGATGGAATCGGGCAGCGTCGCGGCTGGTGAAATCGATGCCGCCATGAGACAGCGCCTGTTGACGACTCGCGATGCCGCCATCCGTGCGCGACTCGAAAAGGTCTTCACGTCCGGCTCATCGGCCGATCGCAAAGCCGTGATGGAATCCTGCCAGCCCGCGTTGAAACTCACGGGTGATGCAGCACGCGGCGCTGTTGTGTTTGGCAAAAAATGTGCGACCTGTCACAAGCAGGGCGGAGTCGGCCACGAAGTCGGCCCGAATCTTGCGTCGCTCACCACCCGCACGCC
>JANOUN010001028.1:0-1792 GCA_031416875.1 Planctomycetota bacterium
TCGGCCATTGTTGTTCCTTCCGCTGCGCACAAAAGTCACCAGCGGCAGAGCGATCTGAATCACCGCATCGGCGTCATCGTCACGATGAACCCCGACTTCACCCCACGGGATGACGACCGTTTGCCGAGCCGTCGAATTCACCAAATGCCCGTCGTCGCGAGCGATCTGCAGGTATCCCAGCACCTCGATCACGCCCGATTCCGGTGGATGCCGTTCGAGCACCTCAGCCAGCGTCGGCGCATCATAAATCTCCAGCAGATCGCGGATATTGTTTCGCATCGTCTTCCATTCGAGTCGCTTCATTGCTGCGAGTTCGCGAAACGCTTCCATGCGATCCGGTTCGTCAGCTTCGAAGTCAGTCAGATCGATCGATTCCAGCCGCGCTGGTTCCTGCCAGAACGTCCGCCGCAGCGGCGATTCAATATCGATCTCGACATCGACCGAAAGCCCGACCGTATCCACGGGCGGATTCGCTGCCAGAGCGACCGCATGACCGCGAATCTGCCGCAACACGCTCGCAATCCGCTGGCGTTCCGCATGAGCCCGTGCGTCGAGCAAGCGGCGCAGTGTGGCGGACAGACGTTGATTGGTCCGCATGACTTTTTCGGCTTCGTTCTGCAACACCGTCACCATGCTGCGCACGGTCTCCATGCCGTCACGCTGTGATTCCAGTTCCGGGATGCGGCGAACTTCGCGGATGATGGATTCCAGCCGTTCGGTCTGCGACGGCGTGAGAATCAGGCGCACGAATTCATAGAAGCTGACACCCTGATCTTCCTTCTTGAGCACATCTTCTGAATCCAGCGCGAATCCCAGAATGCCGCCGCGCGTATCGCTGCCTTCCACCTGCCGCTGCTGCACCTGGCGCGTGATCTCGCGAAATGATACCTCAACCGCACGAAAGTCACCCTGCAACTGACGCAGTAACGACACGGCGGTAATGAACCGTTCGCGGATCTGCGCCGGACGATAACGCGGTGCCGCGCCTTCTGTTTCAATCTGATCGATCTCCGCCTGGACTCGCCGCTGCGTTTCGCGAAGATGACGCAGCCGGGCTTCCGGGTCTTCCGACGCACCGACAACCAGATCGTCCAGCGTGTCGATCACCAGCTTCAAGCGTGATTCCGTGCCGACAAACCCCGGATCCTGTTCGAGGACGCGATTCAGAAACACGAACACGTCTTCGGTGGCCGGCGTGAGCTGATAGACGGGTTCGTCACGGCCAGCCTCCAGAAATCTCCGCAGCCACAGCTTGTCCGGCCCGCTCCAGTCCACCAGGTATGTTTCCGGTTTGCCGATCAGCTGATCCGGATCGGTCTCGCGAAGTTCTTCCTGATACTCCGCCAGCGCGGCGAGCAAATCCGAATGAGGAATGACAATGCGGCCTGCCTGCTTAAATTGTCGGTCCAGCCAGTCAATAATAAACGGCGCATTCGGGGATCGCAGCAGTCGCAGCGCAGGCGAGGTTTCGAAATAGACACGCAGCTTACTCAGACGCATGAACTTTCGATCCCCTCGGACGGCACAACGATCAGTGCCAACAATCATCCAGCGACAGCGTATTTCGCGACCAAAAATCCTGACATTGTGGCTCTCTTGCCTGTTCGTCTGCATCCGGGCGATTCCCAATGGTGTCGTGGTATTTCACCGGAATCAAGTGACCAGGACTCGACTTCCCAAACTACGCGGGCAATTGGCCGAATCAAACCGCAGAACCGTGACAATGAATGTAGCCGCGACTAGAATCGTTTCATCTATACCTCCCGTGGCTGCAATGATGTGTAGCCGGATT
>JANOUN010001029.1:0-3440 GCA_031416875.1 Planctomycetota bacterium
ATTATTCGAACTTGAGCTGGAAGCAATCCGGGCAAAAAGAGGTCCGCCAACTCAGCCCGAACCGGTTTGAACCCAATTTCCTGCTCTCCTACGGTACCGCAAACCCCGTAAAAGACAGCCTCACGCAAAATGGGCAGCTACCCTACGACTACAACGAATACCCGATTACAAACTGGCCCACCGTCAGAACGCAACACACCGCGATTTCCGAACGATGGGCGAAATGGTCGCATCCTCGAAGATCATGACCAAAGAAATGCCCCGACGTTGCGACCTGCGACGAAAGACGTATGGGTCCGCTGGACGCGGATCGCCGTAAAATAAGGCAACGAGATGACAGATTTCGAACGAGATGTCGAACATCGAGACCGATCGCGATCGCACACGGAGTTAGAGTCCTTCACATACGACGTATTCCTGAGCTACAGCGACAATGACAAGCTGGTCGTCCGTGAATTGGGCGAACGGTTGCGGGCGGATGGCGTGCGGATCTGGTTCGATGAGCTGGAAATCAAGCTCGGCGACAGCATCTTCTCGAAGGTCGAGGCCGGACTGCAGCAGTCGCGCGTGCTGGTCCTGTGCATGTCGGAGCACGCCGTCGCGTCGGACTGGGCCACACTGGAGAGTCAGACGTTTCGTTTCCGCGACCCGCTCAACAAGCAGCGACGATTCATTCCGCTGCGGCTGGATGACACCGAGCCACAGGGTTCGCTGGCTCAGTTCCAGTATGCCGACTGGCAACGATTCAACGTAACTTCGAGGAGTTGCGGTGCATGACCAGGCGATTGTCATTGAACGAGTACGCCAAGGTGTTGGCCGAGATCAAAGAGCGCGTGCGGTCGGCGCAATATGCCGCGCTGAGGGCTGTCAACAAAGAGCTTGTCGGCCTGTATTGGGACATTGGCTGGCTGATCTGTGACCGCCAATCAGGGGAATCGAGTTGGGGAAAATCAGTGGTGGCACGATTGTCTGCCGATCTCCGCGCCGAGTTTCCAGGCGTGCAGGGTTTTTCTGACAAAAATCTCTGGTATATGCGGCAGTTCTATCTGGCCTATCACAATCACCCAAAACTCCAACCGCTGGTTGGAGAAATCAGTTGGGCCAAGCATCTGGTCGTCATGGCCAGGTGCAAGGATGACTTGGAACGTGAATTCTACATCCGCATGACGAAGAAATTCGGCTGGACGAAGAATGTCCTGATTCACCAGATCGAATGTCAGAGCTATCGAGCCACGTTGCTCGGCCAGACGAATTTTGACCGTGCTCTCACACCAAAGCTGCGAGCCCAGGCGAAGCTGGCGATGAAGGACGAGTACACCTTCGACTTCCTCGAACTGGGCGAACAGTACAGCGAGCGTGAGTTGGAGCGTGCGATTATTGCCCGCATCGAACACTTCCTGCGCGCGATGGGCGGTCTGTTCGCCTTCGTCGGCAGCCAGTTCCGATTGGAAGTCGATGACAGGGAATACTTTCTGGACCTGCTACTGTTTCACCGTTGGCTGCGTTGCCTGGTGGCGATCGACTTGAAGATCGGTGCGTTCGAGCCAGAGTCCGTGGGCAAGATGCAGTTCTATTTGACCGCTCCGGACCGTCAGGTTCGTGAGGCTGGTGAAAATCCCCCGATCGGCATTATTTTCTGCAGAGAGAAGAGCCGAACAGTGGTCGAGTACGCTCTGCACGACGCCCGCAAACCGATCGGCGCCGCCACGTACCGCACCGTCAAACGCCTGCCGAAAGCACACAAAGGCCAACTCCCCGCCCCCGAGGGGGCTGACATGTTTCTTGAGGACAATGCGGCGATGGCGTCAAAGTCACGGGGCTTGAAAGTTACCTCCGCAGCGTTGAAATCTTGGAAAAATGAAGATTAACAGCAACGAGCGATTTGGCGTGCGGAAGTGCAAAGAACGGTGCCGTGTGCTAAACTGCCAGAGTAAGAATTCCAGAATCGTGGATTTGCACGGAATAATCTGGCACTGAAAGATTCCGCAAGGAGGAAAACCATGAACGATATCCACCGACTCGCTCAGCTGATTGTCTCATGCTGGCGAATGAGTGGCCCGATCGCCCGAATTCCGACTTCGAACGGATTGTTGGATCGAGCGATGAAGGCCGTTTGGGACAGCGGTGGCTTCCCCGAATGGGCTCACGAACGTCTGCACTTTGCCGATTCACGAATCGGACTCCAGTGTGTAGAACTGCCGTCCATTCTCGAATGGGCACAACGGTCGCAATTGACGAGCGCACCGAATCCATCCTATGAAACGACCGATGTACAAATCAGTGATCGGGTCGCCCAGCGTCTGCTAAATGAACTTCAAATCACTGTCGCCCAAGGCAAGGAGTTGGGGATCAGCCTTCGGGCAGCGATGGAACAAGCGAAAGCAGCATTAGTCGGAATCGAACATTCTCGGGTCGAAGAATACTGAGCCAACGTCTCATCGTGTGAACAAGGGCCAGCGATTCCATGAGCAAGGCGCATGAGCTCCGCGAGCAACTTTCCAAGGCCGCTCCGACGTTGTGGGCTGAGCTTGGAGCCAAGGCAGAGGCGTGGATTGCGCCGGTGCTGCAACGACTCCAGCGAGAAATCAAAGGGTATCCCAAGACTTTCAACGACCCCATTTGGGGCGACATCTTGTTGTATCCTTGGGAGACGCTGTTGCTCGACAGCCAGTTGCTCCAACGATTACGCGGCGTGCGGCAATTGGGCATGGCTCATCTCGTGTATCCGGGTGCCGGCTACGATCGACTGGAACACTGTCGTGGAGTTGTCGAGGCCGCCGAACGCATGATTCGCTCGTTGGAGCGGAACGCCGAGTTTCGACGGCAGTTCGGCAAGGACAAAGACGAGCACGTTCCGAATGTCTCGGAACACGACCGTCGGTCCATTCGATTGGCCGCGCTTCTGCATGACATTGGACACGGCGCGTTCAGCCACGCGACTGAAATGTTGATCCAATCCCGCTTGGAGGACGAATTTCAGCGGGCCGCAAACATACTTCGTGCTGAGTTCGCGGGTGTCACATCCATTGCGGCGGCAGAAATTGTGGCAGTGTTGCTCATCATGAGCGAAGCACTTCGTCAGGTTTTCGAGAGTCCGCATTTCGGAGCCACGACGAAACCTGCGGAGTTGCCGCTTTCGATTTGCGCCAGAGTTCTCGGTTCCCGTGACTATCTTGATGCCGGCTATCTGTCGGGTGTCATCAGTGGACCCCTCGACGCGGACAAGCTGGACTACATGGCTCGAGACAGCCACCACGCAGGGCTGCCGATCGGATTGGATCTCCATCGGCTCATCAGCAAGCTCGAAGTTGTCACTGTGACTCCAGAGACAACAGCGAATCAGGAGATGAAAGCGCGAGCCGAAAACTCACCTCACCAGCGTTATCACGAGATCGGAATCTCGATGAGCGGCCTCGGTGCTTACGAGCAAATGATTATTG
>JANOUN010001030.1:0-3733 GCA_031416875.1 Planctomycetota bacterium
CAAGGTTCCCCGGCGAAGGACACGACGTAATTCGACAAACGAATGGAGGACAAGCGAATGATAATGCGCCGTACGTGTCGATCCTCCGTTACTTCACTGCATCTTTCTCAGCCGGTTTCTCTTCCGTCTTTGGCAGCGGCCGCAGCTTGAGATTGCGGATTTTCGCGGTGGTTTGCCATGTGGCAAATCCAAACGGCTTGGAGCGATCGACTTCAAAGCGCGTGCTGATTCGCTGGCCGGTGATATCGACATCGACGATCTGTTTGTCGTCGATCCACGCGCTGATGTGGTCGTCGGTCACGACGAGACGAATCCTGTACCACTGACCCTTTTCAAAGTCGTTGTAGCTGGTGGTTTCGTTCTCAGACGCATCCATGCCGCTCAAGCTGGACAGTCCGCAAACGCCGCCTCCCCAGCCACCGACGATGAGTGAACAATGGCTGTCTTTCACGGGAAATGTGAGGCCCGCGAAGAAATCGCTGCCCGCAACCCGCTGGGCTTCGAATTGCACTTCATAGTTGGATTTTGGCAATTCCTGTTCTGTATGAATTCCTGACAGGTCTGACCCCTGCGAAATCACGACGGCTCCGTCTTCGAAAAAGACATCACCCTCGCCGCCGAAATTCGTGATTTTCCAGCCTTCCAGATCCTTGCCGTTGAAGAGCGATTTCCAGCCGTCTTTATCAGCGGCGGCACCTTTTGGTGGTGCGTCTTCGGCTTTTGTCGCAGCTTTCGGTTTGTCTGCCGCTGGTTTCCTGTCGTCAGCCGCGCAGACAGGTGAAAGCGTCAAGGCGAACGACGCGAATGTCGCAGCGAACAGGCAGGCGTGGAATTTACGGATCATCATCGTTTCTCCTGGAATCATGCAGACACGGTTTGAGTGTCATTTTGCCAACGAACAACATGTTACCGTGGGCAGCAGGCTGGGGGAAACGATTTTCAACTGAGGCTGCGACCTGATCCGGCAAGGGGAACCGTCGTTGTAGTCGGGATTTCGCCGTGGGGTAAGCTTCCAGCTTGCCAACCCCATGCAAGCTGGCAGACGTTTGCTCTCAGCCTATCGCAGTACATTCAGCAGGTTGTTTCGATCGTCGGTCCAGTAAACAACCCGGTGCGGTGGATTGGTTGTATCCGGGCCGCAGACGACGTCCAGCGAATGCACATCATGCGACAGCAGCATCCAGACGGAATCAAATGCGACGCCGCCATCGGCTCCGCGTGCACACGACTGTACGCGAGCATCGAGACCGGAATCCTCGGCCAATGCCCGCACGACGGGTTCAAGGTCGAAGTACGAATTGGAAATATGCACCGCCAGGATTCCATTGTCACTCATGTGTCGTGTGTAGATCTGCATCGCTTCTGACGTGAGCAAATGCACGGGGATCGCATCACCGGAGAAGGCATCCAGTACCAGGATATCGAAGTGCTGATCCGGTTCGCGTTCCAGAACCAGACGTGCGTCGCCGGGAATGACGTCGATCGTGGCGTTCGAATCGTCAAGAAACGTGAAGTGCTTTCGAGCCAGCGAAATCACGTCCGGATTGATCTCGTAAAATCGCATCGCGTCGCCGCTGCGACCGTAGACCGCGAGGGTTCCGGCCCCCAGCCCCACAACACCGATTCGTCGCGGCAGGTTTTCGTCGCTTGCCAGCAGGGCTTTGCCAATGCCGGAAGAATGCGAATAGTAAGTTGACGGCTCGCGACGCCCCTGCTCGTCCGTAAACTGTCGTCCATGCACGACGCGGCCATGCACCATATCGCGCATCGGTCGCACGGGAGATTCCAGCACATCGTCTTCCACACGCAGCACGCCGTAGAAGTTTCGTTCCACGTCTTTCACGTTGTCTGAATGCTGCGCGAAGAAAGCAAAGTAGGCAAAGAACAGGCTCACCAGAGTCACGCCGAATTTCAGCGTCGTGGCCTGGGGCACTCGCAGTTGAAACTGCTTGTCGTCCCGCAGATACGTGCCGATGCAGACCAGCAGGCAGGCCAGAATTGCGAGTGGAAGTTCAAAGTAACCGTTGAAAACAAGCGGCGCCAACAGGCCAACCGCCAGACCGCCTGCCGCTCCACCGGCTGACATCGTCAGATAGAACGAGGTCAGGTGTTTGGGACTTGGCTTGAGCCGGACAAGTTCACCGTGGCACAACATGCACACCGCGAACAGATTGGCGAAGAACAGTAGGATCTGCACGACGACACCAAAAGGGCAACCTTTAGAAAGCATAATCATCGTTGAGATCAGACTGACGGCGGTGATCGTGGTCATCAGACGACGACGATAAAAGCGATCAGATTCAAACGTCAGGATGAAGCTCAGCAGATACAACGTCAGCGGAATGATCCAGAGGAACGGAACAACGGCGATATCCATACAGACTTCGTTCGTGGTCGCCAGGAGCATGATCGATGGCAGCATGGACAACATGAACCAGCGGGCTCGCGGCAGTTCAACGTCGCTATCGTTCAGAGCTGCCGGAGAGACTTCGTCAGACGGTACGACGATCGGTGTCGCAGTTGCCGTTTTCCAGCCACACATCAGGCACGACAGAGCGAACACAAGAAACAGCACCGACCACAACCACGCTTGGGCGGTCGAAGAAAAGACCGGTTCAAAGGCAAACGGATAGGAGACCAATGCCAGTAACGATCCCGTGTTGGACAGTGCATAAAGTCGATAGGGCGATGAACCTGGACATGCCGTGCTGAACCACTTTTGCAGCAACGGACCTGTCGAGGACAGCAGAAAGTAGGGAACGCCGACCGTGGCCAGCAGCAGCAGCGTAATCCGCAGGCCGGGAGCTTCGTCGCCGACCGGTTTCCATTCAGCACCCGGCACGATCGGCAACGTCAACGCGGCGATGGTCAGCAGAGCCGCATGGATGCAGGCTTGTCGCGAGACGCTTTTGATGGACGACAGCAAGTGTGCATAGGCGTATCCGCCGAACAACAGCATCTGGAAGACCAGCATGCACATCGTCCAGACGGCTGGTGTGCCGCCGAACCAGGGCAGAATGAATTTCGCCAGTAGCGGCTGCACCTGAAACAGCAGGAACGCACTCGTAAATATCGTGACTGCAAACAGCACTGAACCGCTTTTGCCAGGTTGTCGGTCTGTCATCTTCGTGAATCTCGCCCGATGAGTTTGCCAGGTGATTGGGTTGGAAAAGGGGTCAGGAACCAATAGCCAGATGGCCCAAAGGGTGCTTCGCACTATTGGTTCCTGACCCCTTTTCCAAACCCTTTCCTGGGCAAGCCTAGCTTCCGGAACTCAACCTGTCGGAAGAATCTGCATTCCAGGCGCAGATTCACGCTGGAGACACCCCACGCTGCACGATCAGCGCCGTCGAACATCAAAAGAGGTTGGGTCTGCAACAGGCATGACGATCGTATCGATCGCCGGAACTTCGGCAGGTCCCGATTCTCATCGGTGTGGCAGAAAGTCAACGTGCGCGCCGCTCCACATGCCAGGGTGCATCAGAGGCGTTTTTCGTTTAACGACAAGCCGCAGACGACAGTGCGGTTGGCGGACAGCCGCCCACGCCTAATTCGACTGTCCCATTTTGTTTGTAGTCCCGCCTTTAGGCGGAAATTCAGCCTGCCAAACCATGAACATTCAGCCCATTTTCCGGCTAAAGCCGGGACTACAAGCGAATCTCGGACAGTCGAACTAAGAAGTCATCAGCAGGGCAGTCACCTCATGTCTGAGTTGTTAAAACGTCATCAAACG
>JANOUN010001031.1:0-5261 GCA_031416875.1 Planctomycetota bacterium
TGAGACAGCACATTTAACTCTTCCAGCCATGCAAGTTTCGCACTATCCTTTTGCGCCTCAGCAAAGCGATTCAGCTTCAGCAGAGCCGCGCGATGGTGGCTCAGCCAGCGCCGATCCATGGGTTCCAGCTCTGAAGCGCGCGAAAATGCCTGCAGAGCCTCTTCGTAATTCTTCTGCTGCATGTAAACCAGGCCGCAGTTATTCCACGCTGCCACGTAGTTCTCCTGAATCCGCAATGCCTGTTGCAGGTCAGAAAGTGCGGGTTCATACTGTTCCAGTTTAAACCGTGCAAAACCTCGATTGTTCCATGCGTCGGCAAACTTTCGATCGCCATCAATGGCCTTTGAGAAATCAGCCTCAGCAGATTCATAGTCCTGATTGGTGAGCGCCATTAATCCGCGATTATTGAACGCGGCGGCGTGAGCGGGATTGAGCTGTATGGCCTTCTCGAAGTCAGCGATCGCTTCCTTCGAGAGACCCTGTGACATCAGAAAGTAGCCGCGATAGTTGTAACTGTCGGCGTTGCCTGGCGCAAGTCGTACGGCAGTGCTGAAATCGACTCGGGCGTTGGCGTTTTCACCCTGCAGGCAATACACATCCGCTCTCATGCGAAACAGGCTGGCATCCTCCGGAGACACGCCAATTGCCTGACTCAACGCTTCAACTGCGACCCGGTGCTGGCCAGCAACGACGGCGTTATTCGCTTTCTGCAACAGCTGCCGCACCGCGTCCGGGTACTGGGACAGTGTTTTCTTTGCAGAGCTTTCAGCCACCTGTCCCGTTGCCGTTTGATTGCCGGAAATCGACAGCGGAATGC
Source organism: Planctomycetota bacterium (assembly GCA_031416875.1). Lineage (GTDB taxonomy): Bacteria > Planctomycetota > Planctomycetia > Planctomycetales > Planctomycetaceae > SXXK01. The sequence continues at coordinate 818 of JANOUN010001031.1, forward strand.
CTCCCGATCCGGTCTCCGGGGCCTTATTTTCTGACCCGCAACCACTGGCCAGCAACATGGATCCCAGGGCAATTAAGACACGACGCATGGGTTCGCTCCATCGAACATTTCAGAAATCGGGCCGATTCCACCAGCCCCACAATTCACTGTGGCGCTTGTAGTCGTGATAAGTTCCCGGTGTCAATCTGAGTTGAGCATGAATCGGTGATCCGGGCGAAGTGGTGAGTTTTGCCTGGGAGGAACATCGTGCGTAACTCGGCAGAAAACGACCGTTACACTCTCGCTGCTGTACCTGCCTTAGACTAAGAATTCTGCGATATCCCGCTCGATTTTTTCCGAACGATCAGCAAATTCGCATCGTAGGTCAGAATTCCGAGCAGGATCGAACAGATGACGCGGTCCAGATCGACGACATACGTATGGTCCGACGAAATTGGATTCAGTTCCCACGGATCAGCGACCAGAATACTGCGTTTTTCCTTGTCGTAGCCGCACAGCACAACAAAGTGTCCGGACGGTTCGCCTTTCACATCGTCCGGAGTTCCCGAACTGCTGATTTCCCGTGCTTCCCGGTACAAATACGTGGCGCTCAATCCCGTCAACAGTGGAATGTTCTGCTTCAAATAGCGACGCAACAGCGCGGACGTCAGATCTTCCATGCGAAGTTTGCCACCCAGTTTCAGGAATTCCACGTACGCTTTGCAGGCCAGCAGCAGCTTGGAACGAATCTTCGATCCAGCCTGCTCTTCCAGTTTCGCAATCATTTGATCACGATCGATCATATCCCCGCTGTCCTTGAACCACGTCGGATCAAAGACCTGCAGATTGAACGTATCGATGGACACATCAAATCCGCGACGCAGCGCGTGGCAGCCCAGCATCACTGCCAGTGTACCGCCTTCCTGCAATGCCTGTGTTTCCTCAATGACCTGAGCCAACGGCATCTCTTCGCCCAGGAAACGGTAGACTGCGTGCAGACATGTCGGACCACAGGTGGTATTACTGGGTTGCGGCAGAATCTCAAAATGGAGGCGATGATCCATAGGGGCAGCATATCCGCGATTCGCCCGCGTACAATCTCGCTGAACCATCAGCACCTTGACCAATCGCTGAAATTCTGCGATATGATCCGCACAGGGCCGCCGGTGCATGACTCTTCTCGCCCGCCTTACTCGGATGAATCCATTGTTGACAGGGATTAACAATCGCGACGATGCCATTCAATGGCTGTATGATCGTATCGACTACGAAAAAGTTCGGCCGGCACCCTCGCTCAATCCGTTTCGGCTGGAACGCATCGAACGTCTGCTGCAGCGAATTGGTTCGCCGCAGGAACGAATTCCCGCGATTCACATTGCCGGAACGAAGGGCAAGGGATCGACAGCGGCCATGGTTGATTCCATCCTGCAAGCGTCCGGAATTCGTACGGGCCTATATACGTCACCGCATATCGAACATTTCGAAGAACGTATGCGAGTGTCAGGACGCATGCCCCATCCGGACCAGTTGACGCGGCTTGTGTCGAAGCTGGCGAAATTGCTGCACGAGTCAGAATTGGAATCGAGCGACCGTATTCCGACTTTTTTTGAAATCACGACTTTGCTGGCATGGATGTTCTTTGACGAAGAAGGTGTCGAAATTGCCGTCCTTGAGACTGGACTTGGCGGACGCCTCGACTGCACCAACGTCTGCCGTCCGGTGGTCACCGTGATTACCAGCATCGGCCTGGATCATACGCACATTCTCGGTGATACGTTGAGTCTGATCGCTGCCGAGAAAGCTGGTATCCTGAAGGCGGGTGTGCCAGTTGTGCAGGGACAGTTGCCGGAAGTTGCAGATGTTGTCGTCACTGCGCGGGCGCGGGCACTGGAGTGCCGCCAGTTCATTTGCGGACGAGAATTCGCGTGGCATGTTGATCACAACGACAATCAACTCAGCGGTCGCCGACGAACTCAAAAGATCTTTGTCCTCACCCCGACCAGAAACTATGACGCCCTGACGATCCCATTGCTCGGCCAGCATCAGGCTCATAACGCGAGCCTTGCCGTCATGACGGCGGAGCTGTTGAGGGGCGCGGGTTACCGGCAAATCGACGAGGCTGCGATTTCTCAGGGCTTACGCACGACGCATTGGCCGTTGCGGTTTGAAGTGTTCGATCAGAATCCGACCGTCGTGCTGGATGCAGCTCACAACCCGGATTCGATGAAAGCCGTCGCCAGCGTATTGACTGGATCAGAATGGTGTAATCGCCGCCGCGTTCTGGTTTTTGCCGCTTCCGCCGATAAGGATGCGCAGAGCATGATTCAGACCATTCGACCGCACTTCGATGACGTCGTCTTCACGCGGTTTCTGGGGAATCCCCGCAGTCGGCAGCCGGAGGAACTCTTGTCGATTGCCCAATCGTTCCCGGATGACAGAAATCCTGCGACGCGCTGCCACGTCGCTCAAACCCCGGCAGACGCTCTGGAGGATGCCAGAGAACTCGCAGGGCACAGCGGATTGGTGGTCGTTACGGGATCGATTTTTCTGGCATCGGAAGTCCGGTCGCTCTTGAAGTGATCAACTCAGCTCACGTCAAACTTTGGTGCGGAAAAATCATCGTCGTTTGAAGTCTCCTCGGTCGTCAGTTTTGGTCGAGCTTCGTCAGTCGATTTCGAGGACGATGGCGTGTAAGTGATCGTCTTTTCGACATCGCGTGAAGCCTTATGGATTTCATGCTGAAACCCTGAAATCCCCTTCTTGAATTCCGCAAAACTTTTGCCGGCATTGCGAGCGACGTTCGGAAGATTCTTACCAAACAGCAACAGCGCAATGATCCCGACGATGATCAGTTCCGGGGTACCAACACCAGGCAGAAATCCCATGGCAGTGACTTCCTTTCAAAAACAAAAGACTTACGGAAGTTTGTCATTTGCATTGTCATTGTCATCTTCGCGCATGCCCTTTTTGAACTGCACGAGACTTTGACCGAGTGATCGCATGGTTCCCGGTAAGCGATTGCCGAACAAAACCATGACGATGACGAGTACGATCACTAATTCCATCGCTCCAGGCGCCCATGCCAAAGTGGGCTGAAGCATCGTTTCGAATATTGTATTGACCATGGCCGGACTTCCACAAACAGGGGTCATGAACACAGTAACTGCCACTATCTTACCGATCAAACGCGCGGAGTCACAAAGGTGACATTCAAAATTGCCATTCTGGCTGAGGATTCGCCAGGAAAACCGGCAGACTCCCGCAAATGCGAAAACCGTGCCGCAATCGTTCGCTCTATGGAATTCGATCAACGTCCAGAATCCACGAACTTGCTCGCGGACGGCTTCCCAACTTGTCATTTGCCGCGGCCTGCCGACTATACTCTACTGTTACCTGACGTCGCTTGAATCGTATCTGCACCGCCGCCGGGGGACACCGACTGAATAACACTTGGTCTGGACGAGCATTAAGTTCGTAGTCTCGGCTTTAGCCGGAATTCCGGGTCACTCTGGCTGCGGTTCCGCCTAAAGGCGGGACTACGAACCAGGAACAAGCACCATTCGGCGTCAGCCACCGCACATATCGACAATGATAGAAGAGAAAAATGGAACGCGTCATTGGAACGGACGAGCTGAAATCCGGAGAACGCCGCAGCGTTTTCATGGACGATATGCCAGCTCTTGTGATCCGAATCGAATCTGATTACTTTGTGATCGAAGATGTTTGTTCGCATGACGGACAGCCGCTGACCGAAGGACCGATTCACGGCTGTTCGATCGTCTGCCCGCGGCACGCTGCCCGCTTTGATCTGAAGACCGGCAAGGCACTCTGCATGCCGGCGACAGAACCGATCCGAGTGTTTCGTACCGAAATCCGCGATGGCGCCGTCTGGGCAGAACTGCCGTAAGAACGACAGCTAAAAACGCAGGAGTAAATACTGTTCCTTCCAGTCATTTTTCGTAAAAGGAGACCCGCAACATGGCAACAGCCGAAGAACTCATCGAAACGCTGAAACAGGTGATTGACCCGGAGTTAATGGTCAACATCGTTGATCTGGGGCTTATCTATTCCGTGAATGAAGAAGACCGCAAAGTGGCCGTGGAAATGACACTTACGAGCCCGGCCTGCCCTGCGGGCCCACAAATCGTACAACAAGCCAAAATGGCACTGGAGCGACTTGAAGACGTCGACGAAGCCACGATTACGATTACTTTGTCACCTCCGTGGACTCCGGATCGTATGACCGACGACGCGAAAGATATGCTGGGGATTTTTTAGGGATTTCAGCCATTCCGTCTCATTCGGCAGGTTCCGCGCACGGCAAATCTCTTCCCAAAGTGCGAACTTTTTCCCGGAACGATGGTCGTGACCTGAAGCAACTTGCGAATTATCGGCTCAAAGCTAAACTTCGCAGCCATGCAGACCCGATGAACGGGACTGCGTAACCATAGCACTCGTAGCTCAA
>JANOUN010001032.1:0-3288 GCA_031416875.1 Planctomycetota bacterium
CCGAAAAACGCACACGCTGCGAAATCGAAGCCTTTGCGAATGCGTTGAAAGAAATATTGTAGGCCGGACCAAACGCAGTGCCGTTCCGGCAATTCGCGGACGTGCCGGAATGGCGCTGCGCCTGGTCCGGCCTGCAAACTCTCCAACTTTCGTTTCTGAAAACTGAAAACTGAAAACTGAAAACTGGAAACTGAAAACTTCAGATCATGCGAAACCAAACCGCCACACAGCTCCTTTTCGAAATGTCCAAAGCTGGCCGAGGCACCATTGTCTTCCCGGAATGCGACGTCCCGGAAGTCTCGTCCATCCCAGCCATCGACTCAGTGCACCTCGCGACCGAACTGCTGCCATTGCCGGAAATTGCCGAGCCCGATGTCGTGCGGCATTTTGTGAATCTGTCGACCCTCAACATGAGCGTCGATTCACATTTCTATCCGCTTGGCAGTTGCACGATGAAGTACAACCCCAAGCGACACGAACGACTGGCTCGCCTGCCGCAGGCCGCCACGAGTCATCCGTATCAACCGGAAGATCAGATTCAGGGACTGCTCAGCATTCTGTTTGAAATGCAGGGCATGCTCGCCGAAATCTCCGGACTGCCTGGGATCTCCCTGCATCCGGCGGCAGGGGCGCAGGGTGAATTCACGGCCCTGCTGACCGCCGCCGCGTACTTCAAAGACCGCGGCGAAAAACGCACACGAGTTCTCTTTCCCATCAGCGCTCACGGCACCAACCCTGCCAGCGCCGCGCTGGCTGGATTTGAATGTGTGCAACTCGCCGGAGGCCGCAACGGTTTCGTAGACCTCGATGAACTGAAGACACAGCTCGACGATCGAACCGCCGTCTTTATGGTGACCAATCCAAATACGCTCGGGCTGTTTGAACGCGACATCGCAAAAGTCGCCGACATGCTGCACGGTGTCGGTGGCCTCGTCTACATCGACGGCGCGAACATGAACGCGATCCTCGGCAAGACTCGCCCCGGCGACTTCGGCGGCGACATGATGCATTACAACGTCCACAAGACATTCACCGGACCACACGGAGCCGGTGGACCGGGAGCCGGCCCCATTGCCGTTCGCGATTTCCTGGCTCCGTTCCTGCCCGCTCCGGTTGTCACGTTCGACGCGGCGAAAAACTGGTATTCGCTGTCGCCGCCCGCCAAATCCATTGGTCAGGTGCGTACATTTTTCGGCAACGTCGGCATCCTTTTGCGCGGCTACTTCTACATCCGCACTCTCGGAGCCAAGGGCCTGCGTGAGGCCTCTGAAAACGCCGTGCTCAACGCCAACTATCTGCTCAGTCAGGTGAAAGACTTCCTGGAAGTTCCGCACGGCGACCGCTGCATGCATGAATTCGTCGCCAGTGCCCGCAAGATCAAGGAACAAACCGGCGTCACCACCATGGACATCGCCAAACGTCTGCTCGACTACGGCTTCCACGCACCAACGGTTTACTTCCCGCTCGTCGTTGAAGAAGCCATGATGATTGAGCCCACGGAAACCGAATCTCTGCAAACCCTCGACGCCTTTGCCACCGCACTCCGCACCATCTGCAGCGAACCCGCTGACCTCGTCAAGGGCGCGCCCCATTCAACGGCCGTCTGCCGTCCGGACGAAGTCAACGCTGCCAGAAAACCAGTGCTGTGCTGGTCCGCACCGGAATGCTAAAGGTGAATTGAATCTGTAGGATGGACATTCATGTCCGTCGTTTTGCCAAAAGACATAGACATGGCTGTCCTTGTTATGCAGCAGGAAACGCACGCTCGGGGGCCAACGGATTGGTGAAGGACTCGGACATGAATGTCCAAGGTACGTGGGAACATCAGACGGACATCCCGCTCAACGGGGACGGTTGATGACCAATCGGCCTGTGTTTGGCCGCAGGTCCAACAGGTTGCGAAGTCCTTTCCGGCAGAAAGGACCTACCAAACACAGTCCTTTCCGGCAGAAAAGACCTACTCGAAAGCCTGTCACTTGATCCCCAACAGCCGATCCAGTGAATCCCCCGTCTGGTAAATCAACGCCTCGGGGTGATGCAGGTAAGGGTGAAAATACTCGAACGTCAAATAGTCTGCATAGCCAATGTCTTCAAACGCCTGCATCACGGCAGGCCAGTTGGTCGTGCCGTCGAGCAGCGGACGGAAGGCTTCGAGCGAATGGTCGGTACTCTTCTTTGAGTACTCCTTCAGATGCACGTTGCGGATGCGTTTGCCAAGAATCGGGATCCAGTGCTCAGGGAACTGGTACTCCATAATGTTGCCGGTGTCGAAATGCACTTTCACGTGGTCGCTGGAGAAATGGTCGACGAAGGCACACATTTCAAACGGCGACATCAGATAGGCGTTGAAGAAGATGTTCTCGATGTTCAGCGACACATCCAGCTTCTCGGCATTCGGCAACAGTTTGGCGATGGCTTCCTTCGCACGCTGGTCGCAGACGTCGTTCGGGGTCGGATCGTGATCGGCTCTCCACGGCATGTGCACGGCACCGGGTACAACCAGCAGATTCTTCGTGCCCAGATCGTGAGCTGCCTGAGTCATCAGGCCTGCCAGTTCCATTCCCCGAGCCCTCTCGGCCGGATCGTTGCTGGTGAGCGGATACGGCCAGAACAGGAATGAGCAGACTCCGCTGATGGCGATACCGATTTCTTCCGCCATCTTTCGAATCGCGGTGAACTCCTTAGTGCCGGACTTCGGAGACAGATCACTGTCCAGATCGTAATTCAGTTCGATGCCGTCGAATCCGGCATCCTTCGCCAGCTGCAGACACTGACGCAGCGACATTTTGGCGGGATACGGAAACGCCCAGAGGTTGATCGACTTCTTCATGTGGTATCGACGGCGTTCAATCGTCGTCGAGGTCTGCTGTGCCGCAACTGCAGTCGATCCAGCTGCCGTCATCGCGGCCGCCCCAAATCCGGCATAGGCGAGCAGCTGACGTCGATCAAGACCCGGATTCAATGGTCGGTCATTTCCAAATGGCAGCATCAAAGGGGGCTCCAGAAACTCAACCAGGACAGAGGACTGCGCCAAACATTGCTTGATTTGTGCTTCACGGCAGAGTCTGGCAGCAGTACGATAATATGATTCGACTCCGAGGTCAGACGATTTGTCAATACGGCGTCAATTCGCTGTTCATCTTCGTGGAAGTGTCATTGCCATGTCAATTGTCAACGCGACTACCGATGATGCCAGCGTTGCGATTCTGGAATTATTCCCGCGTCAGGGCGAGTGGCGGGATGGTGACTATTTTTCGCTGCCCGGCAATCGCATGGTGGAATTGGTGA